>JACRBK010000281.1 GCA_016234525.1 Chloroflexota bacterium | reverse complement strand
TAACTGCTGCAACTGAGGAGTTTTTGGACTCGATGGCACAGAGCAAACGAGAGCGTTTAGAGAAAACAATTCAGGGTGAGCCGGTTGATCGCGTTCCGGTAGCCCTGTGGCGGCATTGGCCGGGAGATGACCAACGGGCGGCGGATCTGGCCGAGGCGACGATCGATTTTCAACGCCGCTGGGACTTTGATTTTGTGAAAGTGACTCCGACCAGCAGTTTTTGTATTGCTGATTATGGGGTACAGGACCGTTGGGTAGGTCACTTGGAGGGGACACGCGAGTATATCCGGCGGGCGGTTCAACGATCCCTTGATTGGACCGAGCTGCGGGTGCTTGATCCGACTCGTGGTTCACTGGGCCGCCAATTAGAGACGCTTCGTTTTCTCAAAGATGCTTTTGGGACCGAAGTCCCTTTCACACAAACGATTTTTAGCCCGCTCGCTCAAGCGAAGAATATCGCTGGCCCGAATTTAGTGATTGAACATATGCGCACGGCTCCGGATCGGCTCAAGACCGGCCTGAATACCATTACCGATAGCACCCTCCGTTTTATCGACGCGATGCGCCGCAGCGGCGTATCGGGCATTTTTTATGCGATCCAACACGCTTCGTATGCGGTGATGAGTGAAAGCGAATACCGTGAATTCGGCGAGCCTTACGATCAGCGAATTCTTAACGCCTTGCCGGAGGATTGGTGGTTGAATATGGTGCATCTGCACGGCGATGCGCCGATGTTTGATATCGTGTCACAGTACCCGGTGCAAATCCTCAACTGGCATGATCGCGAAACGGGGATTGATCTGGCCCAGGGTAAGCTAAAGTTTAAAGGGGCCGTCAGCGGTGGTTTGGGGCGTTGGGATCCCATGCACAATGGAACTCCGGTGGAGGTGCGCGCCCAGGCGCGGCAGGCCATCGAACAAACCAATGGCCGCCGGTTCATCCTTTCTACGGGGTGTGTCATCATGACGACGACGCCAACTTCTAACCTGCGCGCTGCGCGTGAAGTCGTCGAGTCGGTATCTTAGCGGGAGCAGGTGAAATTGTGTCGATTCGGGTGATCGCTGGGACAGCGAAAGGTCGCAAGTTGAAATTGGTCCCCGGCGATTCCACGCGCCCGGTGATGGATCGGGTCAAGGAATCACTGTTTAATATTTTGGGGGTAAGCATCCTCGATAGCTCGTTTTTGGATTTATTCGCCGGAACGGGGAGCGTAGGGATCGAAGCGCTCAGTCGGGGAGCCGGACGCGCGCTTTTTATTGATAATCACCGCCTGGCGATTCGAACGATTCAGGAAAATCTGATGGCAACGCGCCTGGCGGATCGTGCTGAAGTGCTGCTCGCAGATGCGTTTGTTTATCTTCAGCGCCCGCGCCCCGAAGCTTTTGACACCATCTATATTGCTCCGCCGCAGTACAAAGGGCTGTGGCAAAAGGCACTGTTGGCCGTTGACACTCATCTAGAGCATTTGCAGCCGGATGGGATCGTGGTAGTCCAGATTGATCCTACTGAACGAGAAGAAATCGTTTTGGAGACTCTGCGCCCCTATGATGAGCGCAAATATGGCAGCACACTGCTGTGGTTTTTCGAGCGCCCGGCAGAGCAGGAAAACTCGCCAGAGTCAGAGGAATCACAGCTAGAATAAATGATTTATGAGTTACTGTGATTGTTGTTAAGGAAGCGTTGGACCCATTCCAGCGCTTCTTGTGTGTTTGAAATGTCTCCGACGGCCTGGGCCTCGCGCAAATTTTCCAGCAGTTCCCCAATTAGCGGCCCTGGTTCGAGACGAAAATATTCCAACAACTGCTGGCCGTTGAGCAGGGCGGCGCCGGGTACAGCCTTGTCACGGTGCAGATAGTACCGCTCCAACAGGATTTGGATATTGGCGAGATAGCCAACCCAGGCGCGTGTCTCCAGCGTGACCCCAGAAGTTGCCAGATAGTCCGCCATCGCTAACAGGCAAACATCCACCCCAGCGGCACCTGTATCGCGCCAGAAGCGATAAATAGAACGGGCGGTGATAGGGGAATCGGCGTTCAGCCAGTGGGGGCGCATGTGATTACGGATGATGGTCGTCAGGCGCGCGATCTCGTCGTTGCTCAGGCGCAGAGCGGCAGCACGTTCAAGCGCGATTCGTTCGCCTACCTGTTCATGTCGCCAGAAACGAAGTTTGCCCTCGTCGCTGACCGAACGAGTAGCGGGTTTGCCTACATCGTGCAGCAGTGCTGCCAGATTCAGTAATGCGTGGTGTGTGCGCCCATTCGGCCATTCGTGGCTGAGGTGTTCCCTCAGCGGTTCGCGCACGGCGTGGATTGTGGAGACGATCATGCCAAATTGCAGATTGGCGGTCAGATCTGGGCTAACCGATGACTGGCACAAATGTTGGATTGTGTCTAGCGCTTCGACGGCGGCGAGTGTGTGTTTCCATAGATCGAAAACATGCGGGGCGCTTTGTTCAACTCCTTGCATGTTTTCCGCTTCAGGGATGATATAGCGCAGCAATCCCAGGTGTTGAAGGGCAGCCAGCGCTGCCGCCGGTTTAGGGCTGTTTAGAATATGGAAAAACTCATCGCGTACTCGTTCGATAGAGGCATCTTGTAAACCATGGGCCTGATCTTTCAAGCTCTGCCGCGTCACTGGCTCGATCAGCAGATGATGTGACACACTGGTGCGGATCGCCCGCAGCGCTCGCACCGGATCATCGGCAATCGAGTTGGGATGGCATTGGCGCAGGAGCCGCGCTTGCAGATCGTTTAGCCCACCAAGGGGATCGATCACCTGCTGTAAATCACCTGTCAGCTGTACTGCCATCGCATTCACTGTAAAGTCACGGTGAACGAGATCGCTCAGCAGGTCGGGTCCGCGAAACTGCGCGACATCAACCGAGAGCCGCGTATCGTTCCAAGAGATCAATGCGCGCCCTATGCCGCGTTCAGGGTCGAGTGAATAATAGTCTCCGCCGCATTGATTGGCAATCATACGTGCCAGTGGGCGGCCATCCCCTGGGGTGGCAAGATCAAGATCGTGCAGCGGCAGGTGGAGAAAAGCATCTCGAACTGCGCCGCCCACAATATAAACCTCTTGATCGGCAGGCACGATCTTTTGCAGATGTTGAACACAGTCATGCCAGATTAAGGGACGGCGGGGTGTTTGCGGCGTGAGCGTCACCGTTAGGGTCCGAAGCGCATGTTAGGTTTGCAGACGCCGATAAACGGTAAGTTGCGGAATACTTCATCCAGGTCAAGGCCGTAACCAAATACGAATTTATCGGGGATTTCAAAGCCCAAATAATCGAGTTTGATCTCAACTTGACGGCGGCTGGGTTTGCTCAGCAGAGTGCAGATGCGCAGGCTGGCCGGGTGGCGTGTGGCAAGCAAACTCAGGATATAGTTCATGGTGTGACCGCTGTCGATAATGTCTTCGATGATGATGACATGTTTTCCGGCAATATCCTGCCGTAAGTCCATGTCAATACGCACCCGCCCAGAGGACTCGCGCACGCCGTCGCCATAACTGGAAATAGAAAGGAACTCAATGCTGTGGGGGACCTCAATGTGTCGTACCAGGTCGGACAGGAACATGATCCCGCCCTTTAAGACACAGATCAACAAAACATTCTGTTTGCCTGCATAATCCGCGCTGATCTGCTGCCCAAGCTCGCAAATTCGTGCCTGGAGGGTGGTGCTGTCAATTAGAATTTCCTGCAAAAAAGGTTCGTAAGGGTGACTCATGGAGTATCCGTATTGGGTTCAGACCATCGGGGTAAGAAAAATGGGCTAACAGTACGCATGGAATGGTATCCGGCAAACGATCCTGATTTTAGTGGCGGATATTTTTGTCGGGTTTTTCCTGAATTTGAGAATGAACCGGCCAGTATTGTTTGCTGATGGCAATGCTGATGCCTTCCAGCCAGTCCAGGACCATACGATGCAGGCGCGCCGTAAGCTGAATATCATCAAAAAGTTGGGACGCCATGCGCAGTGAGGCATCGATCATTTTGTTCAGCAGCACCGCTTCATTCTGACTCAACGTCCCTGCCTGATCCTGCACGACTGCGAGTATTTGGTCAGGGGTCAATTTGTGATATTGGTCGAGCAGTGCAGCGGGCGTGAGCGAAGTGATATCAACATCGTAACTGTCGTTCAGGGTCTTAACGACCCGGTCTCGTACATCAAAGTGATATTCGCGGAGTGAGAGTAAGCGCTGCTGCAAATCGTTGGCAATGTCGCGCAGCAAGTCCAGGCGAGGGGGGTCTTGCAAAAGCTGCTGCTCAATAAAGCTGACGAGAGGGGTATCGTCGCCATTGGTAAGGCACTGCTCAAACAGGTCCATAGCCTCTTGGCGAAGATGGCTGAGTTCGGCCAACGCAAACAAACTCCGTCCTATTGCATTATCAAGCATTTTTTTCCTCCGCCGGACACAGGCGATACAGATAGTCCCACGTATAAATTCCTGAATGGTGTCCGTCGTTCCAGAAAAACTGCAAAGCGTAATGCCCTACCAGTTCCAGCCGTTCTACGGTGTAAGTCTGCAACGGAATCAAGTCCAACAGGTTTTTGGGATCGTGATGTCTTCCCATTTTATCATGTCCGCCGCGACATTCGGCGCACGGACACGCCAGCCGCAGGGGGCCGACCGGATAATGGCAGCTGCGCCCTTCACCCCATTCGATCGTCAAAATGCCAGTGCTTTGTTCCAGGGTGATGTTCGTTGGGATAACGGTAGCCATAGTGTATCTGTTTGGTCGTTATATTCGGGCGAGCTGTGCTGCCTGGCCGATCCAATCCTTGCTTTGAATCTGGCGGGCGCTGATATTGGGTACATGTGGAAGCAGCAAAGCGGCCAAACCCTCAGGCGTTTGTTTGGCTAGCTGTTGGTAGCGTGTAATCCCAACCGCAGCGAGAACCGCAGCGTAACGCGAACCAATACCTTTGATCTTGGTAAAATCATCCGTCATTGGGTTTATGACATCTGGTTCGGGATCTGGCGTGAGGTCGAGCGCTTCAAGTGGCAGTACAATTTCCTGAATCTGTTCTGAGGGCAGCGAAAGAAGTTGTGATTTAACAATCACACGCCGCGCCTCACGGATACGTTTATTTTCTCTCAAGAGCAGCCAGCCTACTAACCCGCTGACTCCTAACCCTGCGCCCAGGACTGCCGCATTTCGCGCTGTTTTGTACATCATCTCGCTCACCTAAATGAGATTTAATTATTTAAATCGTATTGTATCAGGATAATGGTGTGGTGTCCAATCGCCACTCTCTGGTAGTTCAAGCGCCGCTCTTTTAAGTTAGTAAGGTGAAACCTTTTGTTTTTTGACGCAGCGCGTAAGTTAAAAATACGCGGGCCTTAGTACTTGCCTTATCGAGCTAATTTGACTATACTAAGTGTATCTCTATTAAGTATTCAATACACAAGGGCTATTTATGGAACTGAATAACCTGATTGGAGCTTCTTATCAAGCCTTCGAGGATCGCGCCAGCGATGCTCGCGTGGTTCTTCTTCATCCGGCCAGCCGCTATCGTTCGGTCTTGGTGGCTCAGTTGATGAATGATCCGCAGAAGATGGTTTACTATTACGCTATGGGTCCAGATGACCTCAATATTCACTCGTTTTTGTCTGGGATTACCCATGATTTGGCGAATCAACACCCGACTTTTGGTCGTTATCTCAACCAGATTCATTTTGAGAACGAAGATAATCTGGATATCTTGCGTGATGCGTTTGTCGCTGATCTGCGAGATTTGAGTAGCGAACCCTACCTGCTTATTCTCGATGAGTACGATCGTACTGACAGTGCGGATGATCTTCAGGCGTTCATCGAGAAAGTGATTATCAAACTTCCCCCGTTGTGCCGGTTGGTGATCAACAGCCGCACGCTTCCCCGTCTACCCTGGGTCTCGCTCATTGCTCAGAAGAAGGCTGTGATTTTGCAGGACGACATGCAAATTTCGAGCAACTTCTACAATATGCGTACCTCTGGTCAGCCTCGTCTTGAAGTGTTTGCTTTAGGGCCGGGGTATGTTCTGCTCAACGGTACTCAAATTGACACCTGGGAAGGTCATCTGCCCCGGCTGTTGTTCTTCTTTGCTCTGGATCGCCCGGTGGTCACACGCTCGGAAATTTGCCAGGCATTCTGGCCCGATCTGGACAATGATCAGGCGGTGAATGTGTTCCATGTCACCAAGCGCCGTTTGCATAAAGCACTCGATTTTGATGTGCTGGTGCATGACGGGGGTTATTACCGTGTTAATCCCGAAGTCGCGCTGTACTGCGATATCGTGGAATTTGTAGGGGCGTTGGTGCAGGGGCGTTCGCCCGAAGTGCCGGACAAGTCGGCTATCTGGCAGTCAGCGATTGACCTGTATAGAGGGCCGTTCTTGCAGGGGCACAGCGATAAATGGATCGTCGATCGCCGGGCTGATTATCAGACCGGTTATCTGGAAGCCCTGAGCGAAATGGCTCGCATCCGGTTGGCAGAGGGTCGCCAGGAACATGCGTTAGGGCTGCTGCTGCGTGCAGTATCCGAAAACGATCGTTATGAACCCATCCACCGCCAGATAATGCAGCTTTATGCAAACCTGGGGCGTCGCAGCGAAGCTGCCGCGCACTATCAGAAGCTGCTTGATCTGCTCAAGATGGATCGCCGTGAACCCGAACCTGAAACGAAGTCGCTTTATACTACGATCATGTCCTCCTAAGTAGGGATATGAGTTTGGTCAGAAAAAACAACGTCCGCTTTTTGGCGGACGTTTGTTTTGTGCTGCGCCCCTGGAGGGACTCGAACCCCCGACCCGCTGCTTAGAAGGCAGTCGCTCTCTCCTCTGAGCTACAGGGGCAGTGTTGATCATTGTAAAAAGCGTTGCAAGCTCTGTCAAGCCACAACGCTAATTATCTATCCTCTTCGGCCAACACTGGGGCGAATTCCCTTATAGACCGTGGTCCCTGCGATGGTGCGGAGTATGGTCATCGGGGGCCGTCCGATTCGCTCTCCCAGTTCTTCTGGGCTGAGCGGGGTATTATTGTTAGAGAGGAAAACCCGGAAAACTGCATCGACTAAGGAAGTGTGAGCCGTAATAAAACCTTCTTTTTGGCTGGCCTCACTTAATGCTCGTTGCAAGGCGTCGATCTTGCGAACCTCGGCGGTTTCCGGGTTGACCCAGTCTACTTCTTCCGTGTCACGGTGTCCGGCGAACAATGCCCGCTGTTCAGGGTCCAGATGGCTGAGCAAATAAACGCGCAAATCCTCTCCTTTTCGGTTCCACCACTCATAATCAATGTGGAACTTAGTCTCAAGAGTGGGTTTGATGCGCTGGCTGGCAGGACTGGATGGCGTAGTCACGGGCAGGTTCCTCGCAGATAGGGTAAGAATCAGGTTTGTGCAACACGCCAATAGGGGCCGCCCGCGTGTTCGAATTCTGGGCGGGCAACCAGCGTGGCGAAAATAGGGCCTGGCGGGCAGCGCCGAACAACATTGACGGCGCTGTAGATGGTTTTGGCGTGTACGGTACGCTGTGGGTTCAGACGGGAAAGCTCGTTGATGAGATCACGCATGAGTTCGGCCAATCCCTTCTGCGTCGTATCGCCAGACACCCACAGAGCATCTACCCCTTTGAGATCATCCGCTCCCAAAATCATCAGATCATCATATTCCGCGCCGATTGCACGCTTGTGGTTTTCAAACTGAAGTCGTCGATTTTGTCCTGGGACAGCCAGCCGAATCCACTCGGTGCGGGGGCGGTGTGCATTAAAGTCGATCACCACGCGCGAAGGATCGTCGGTGCGCCGCACGGCGACATAGGTACCGACGGGCAGTTTATGGCGGCGGTAAAAATCAGTCAGGCCATAAACAAAACGATGTTCGCGGACAACCCAACCGCTCATTTCTTCCCCGGTCTGACCATCTACCAGGGTCGTCAAAACGCGCGGCGCTTCATAAGCAGTCGGGAACAGGTGGCGTAGATGCGAGTTGAGGGGCAGCGTGCCGGTGCGGCGGTGTGGGAAGTTCAAACTGAAAGTTACAGCTTCGGCGGGATGGACGGGCGAACGTAAATTAGAGAGTTCATCGTCTATTTCTTGTTCCAAGAGCGCCAGTTCATCGGTCATAACGCGCCAGTCATAGTCAATCGGCTGGTACTTCAATCGCTCTGGGACCGTCAGAACCTCTTCGGGTTCCATCTCACGCAGATACCATAACACCTTACCGGATGGTCCTACTTCATCGAAACGCCCATCATGAAACAGAGCATAGTCGAGTGAAAAGGATTGCAGGCGAGGGTTAATTTCTTGGGGAAGGTCAATTTCCTTAAGAATGTTTGATGTGTCAATCGGCCCGCCTTCGTGCATGACCAACACGGCTTCGGCGAGGTGCAGATGCGCCACGCCGATAGTGGCGAGCAGTGACTTAAGGAACCAACGCCCGGCAAAATAGACGACATCGGGTTCACGTTTCATCCGCTCTTCGATGAGGTAGATAATGTCGTCCCCATAGTTGCTCAACAGACTGGACTCATCTGCTGTGCTCAGGCTGACGGCGCGCAGATCAACGGTCGCATCGAGGTTAAGCGCATGGGCTGTTTTGAGGTCGCTGGCAAATTCGCGTGCTTCGCCGTCTTCGAACGTGACCTGGATCACGCTGAATTCGCCATGTTCCGGGTTGTTTCCGGCGCGTTTGCCAATGACCTCGCCGATAGCGTAGTCTAAAGCCGGGAATACCAGACTTTGCCCGACTTCGTAGGTGTCTTTGGGCTGGAAGAGGGTGCCGCGCTCGATCTGGCGGCGTAGTGTTTGGGCTTCTTGCTCAACGCGATAACGAATGAAGCGCTGAGCGATTTCCTGGCTGGAAAGAGGCTTTTCTTCTTCCAGAAAAACGGAGAAAAGAAACTCCATATCTTCCTGGGTGATTTCAAATTCCTCGGTCCAGTACTGCTCGGTTTGGGTCTGAAATTGCAGCAACTTCTTTTACCCGTGTTTTTCTGCTAGGCTGGCGGACGAATGGTTACAATAAGGTTAATTTGCAAAGGGTAATTATAAGCAACTTGATTAAGGGTCGCAAGATAGAGCCTTGTGGTAAGCACCTGAAAATCATATGGTGTTTTCGCACGGTGCGCGGCGGCAGGTTGGATTGCTATAATCTACTCTATCAAACTGTACTTTGATCTCAAGACAAGGATGGCAACAGCATGTCAAGCAGGCAACGACGCGATTCTTTTGGGGCGCGTACTCGTCTTCAAACCAGCAGCGGCGAGGTCGAGTATTTCCGCCTCGCAGCGCTTCAAGAGCAAGGGATCGGGCAGATTGTTTCGCTGCCGTTTTCGATCAAGGTGCTACTAGAAGCCGCCCTGCGCACCAACAACGGGTTTGAAGTGACCGATGACGATGTCGTTAATTTGGCTCAATGGTCGCCCACTCCATCTCAAGGGCGTGAAATGCCATTTAATCCTGCTCGCGTGATCTTGCAGGATTTCTCCGGCGTTCCCTGTCTGGTTGATCTGGCGGCGCTGCGTTCTGCGATGAAACGTATGAACGCTGATCCTCAGCGAATTCAGCCCGCGATCCCGGTCGATCTGGTGATCGATCATTCAGTGCAGGTGGACAACTTTGGATCGCAGGACGCGCTGCGGCTGAATGCGGGGATCGAGTTTGATCGCAATCGCGAACGCTATGAGTTTCTGCGTTGGGGGCAGGGAGCCTTCAATAATTTCCGCGTGGTTCCACCGGCAACGGGGATTGTGCATCAGGTGAACCTGGAATATCTCGCCCAGGGTATTCTGACGAAGCAGGAAGATGGCAAGACCACTGTTTTCCCTGACAGCGTAGTAGGAACCGATTCGCATACCACGATGATCAACGGTCTGGGCGTTGTTGGTTGGGGTGTGGGTGGCATTGAGGCCGATGCCGTTATCCTCGGCCAGCCGATCTATATGTTAATGCCGGAAGTCATCGGTTTTAAGCTGACAGGAAGGCCGCCTGAGGGGGCGACAGCTACCGATCTGGTGCTGCTCGTTGTCCAGATGCTGCGCGCAAAAGGTGTAGTCGATAAGTTTGTTGAATTCTACGGGTCGGGGTTGAGTTCGCTCAGCCTGCCCGATCGTGCGACGCTGGCAAATATGGCTCCGGAATATGGTGCAACTATGGGTTTCTTCCCGGTTGATGCTGAAACGCTGCGTTATCTGACCTATACCGGGCGCTCGCCGCAGACGGTGGCGCTGGTGGAGCAGTATGCACGGGCGCAGGGATTATTCCGCACCAATGACACGCCCGATCCTCGTTTTACCGATACACTGGAATTGGACATGAGCACCGTCGAACCCAGCCTTGCCGGGCCGAAACGCCCGCAGGATCGCGTTCGGCTGACGAAGATGAAAGAGACTTTTCAGCGGGATCTGGTAGCGCCTACGGCGCAGCGTGGTTTTGCGCTAAATCAGGCGGACTTGAATAAG
>JACRBK010000275.1 GCA_016234525.1 Chloroflexota bacterium | reverse complement strand
GCCAGAGATCACTTTTAGCGCGTGTTTCGGCGCGCCGTTTATGGTCCATCACCCCATGTTCTACGCTGACTTGCTCAAGCGGAAGATTGAGCGCTACAACGTTAACTGCTGGCTGCTTAACACGGGCTGGGTCGGCGGGCCTTATGGCGTGGGCAAACGTATCAGCATCCAGCATACACGCGCCCTGCTCAACGCGACCCTCACCGGCGCGCTGCTCGATGTTGACTATTATCATGACCCACTGTTCGGATTCGAAGTCCCGTCAGTCTGCCCCGGCGTGCCGCAGAACGTACTGTATCCGGCGAAGTCGTGGCCGAGCGAGGATGAATACTGGAAACGGTATCGCCAGCTTGCTGCGCGTTATGTGGATAATTTTAAGAAATTTGCCGATCAAGCCACGCCCGACGTACAGGCCGCTGGCCCCAGGCTCTAACAACGTTCGCCCGCAGGAGGATACGGTTGTATCCTCCTGTCACCTTTGCAGGTTTTTCCCCCATTGAGGACTCAAACGAATGCGATGGCTCATCAAACACCGGCGTACAAAAGGGTGTCTTGGCTCTATCCTGCTGTTAGGGGGGATCATCGCGCTCGTCGTGATCACTCATAATGTCTGGCTGCGCTGGATAGGTCATTTTTTGGTCGTGTCAGACCCACTGCAACCCGTCGATGCGATAGTGATTTTGGGCGGCGGCGGGCGAGAACGCTCTCAACAGGGCGCAAAACTATTCGCCGAAGATTATGCCCGCTGGTACGTGGTTACAAACGCGCCGCTGGAAATGCCGGGTATTCGTGAAGAGTACTCCGAACTGATGAAACGCGAGGCGATCTGGGAGGGTGTACCTGAAGATCGGATACTGGCTGTGCCGGGATTGGTCAAAAGTACGGTGGCCGAAGCCGCCGCCGTGCGCCAACTGGCCGAAGAACAAGGTTTCCGGTCGTTGATCATCGTCAGCGATCCCTATCACATGCGGCGCGCGCGTCTCATTTTTCGAGACGAATTTAAAGATACCGGCATCCGTATTATCGTTCGTCCCGCCGAGCAGAGCCGTTATGATCCTGACCGATGGTGGAAAACTTCAGAAGGGTTAAACACCACCGGGAATGAGTATGCTAAACTGCTCGTTTTTTTACTGGGATATCGTTAGCGGATAAATCAAAAGGCCGTTTCATATTCTACGCGGGTGGTTATTGTGTATGGTGGAGGAATAAGAGGATAAACGGGCAGGAGTTACCCTGCCCTTGAACAGAATCGTACCGAGTTAATGGCTGGGGTAGATGACATCCGCATAAACCTGCTGCACGCCGGTATCCACATAACCCAGTTTTTCGGCCAGGGTGCGTGATGCGGCGTTATCCGCTTCGACCAGATACAGCGGCGTGCGCCCACTCTCTAAGATCGCCTGGGTGACCCCCGAAACCACGCTGAGTCCCCAACCGCGCTGACGCACTTCGGGATCGGTCTGGACAAAGATTTCAGCAAACCCTGGACTCTGCCAGTTCACCCCGGCAACGGCCTGCTGCCCACCGGATTCGATCACACAACGCGGCGAACCGTCATGTGATGCCTTGCGCCGGGCCAATACGTTAACCATCGGCTGAAACCGGCGCACATCCAGCCGGTAAATATGCAACAGGCGCGAATTATCGACACGCAGCTTTTCCCCGACCAATGCCAGTTGGCTAGCGTTGGCAAAAAAGAGGTAAGGGCGGCCTGGGGTGAGCGCCTGATCAAGTAGATCGGCGGCACTGCCTGCACTCTGACAGTGCAGTACCACCAGCGGGCGAAACAGATCGATCCCGGTCTGGAACAGCCCGGCAAACCCGATAATCCGGCCTTTGTCATCGGCCTGGGTGAACAGGGTCGAACGGGTTGGATCGTGAAACAGCGCATAATAGGCGGTTGGAGCTTCTGCCGCGCTGGAATCATCTAATAACTGGCGCACCAGGGTGCGTTGAGCATGAATGGACATAACCACGCTTTCGGGTTAAGGATAGAGCCGGTTGAGCATCCGCGCATAAGGGATTGTTTCACGAATATGCGGCAGACCGCAAATCCACGCGACGGTTCGTTCTACGCCCAGGCCAAAACCGGCGTGCGGCACACTGCCATATTTGCGCAAATCAAGATACCAGGCATAACTCGCCGGATTGATGCCAATTTCGGCGATACGCTTATCTAGCAGGGCCGGATCAAAAATACGCTCACTGCCGCCGGTAATCTCGCCGTAACCTTCGGGCGCGAGCAGGTCTACACTGCGGCAGACTTCGGGACGCCCATCGACGGGCTGCATATAAAACGCCTTGACGGCTGTCGGGTAGTGATAGACAAAGACCGGCCTATCAAACATTTCAGCAATCGAGGTTTCGTGCGCGGCGCCGAAGTCGGTTCCCCATTCAATCGCCAGATCGGCTTTCTTTTCGGCATCGTCGGTTTCAGCATAGGCCTTTTTTACCCGTTCGACGGCTTCATCATAGCTGATACGCGGGAACGGTGGCTTGATATTTTCCAGGTGCGTGGTATCGCGTTCGAGAATGGCCAGTTCGGGGCGGTGTTTTTGCAGCACGGCCTGCACGATGGCGCTGACGAATTGTTCTTCCATCGCCATCAAGTCTTCGAGCGAGAAGTACGCCATCTCCGGCTCGACCATCCAGAATTCCATCAGGTGGCGGCGCGTTTTTGACTTTTCGGCGCGGAAGGTGGGGCCAAAGCAGTAGACTTTGCCAAACGCGCCCATATTCGCTTCGTTATAAAGCTGTCCGGTCTGCGCCAGAAAAGCTGACTCACCAAAATAATCTATTTCAAACAGCGTGGTTGTATTTTCGCCCGCTGCCGGAGAGATGATCGGCGTATCGACCAGCAAATAACCATGATCGTCCAGCCAATTGCGGATGGTGTTGATAATCGTGGCGCGGATTCGCAGAATCGCCCATTGGCGTGAGGATCGCAGCCACAAGTGGCGGTTATCCATCAAAAATTCAATGCCGTGTTCTTTGGGCTGAATGGGAAATTCACCGGCTAGTTGGACCAACTGAATATCTTTGATCCCGATTTCGAATCCGCCCGGCTGCCCCGGCGCGCGTTCATCGGCGCGCACTGTCCCGGTGATGATCAGGGAGGATTCCTGGGTGAGAGACTGGGCCAGTTCAAAAACATTTTCTGGCAATTCTTTTTTGAAGGCCACGCACTGCACAACACCTGTGCCGTCGCGGACCAGGAGAAACTGCAACCGGCCTTTGTCGGTGCGGTTATACAACCAACCGCGTACCGTAACATCCTGGCCGTCATACGCGGCAATATCACTAATCTGGATCACGGTTGCCACAAAACACTTCCTAGGGTTCTATGCTATAATCAGGCTAAGTTACAGGTATTCTAGCCCGGTGGATTAAGGTGGTCAAGAAGCTTCACAAAGTTTCCTTTTCTAGTTAGGCGGCAATCTTTACACTTTTTTTGATACTTATTTAAAAATATCCGGTGTACAATAGAAATAGACCGTTTTTGAAGCCAATTGTAACCAGACTCCAACCGCGCCAGATTTGGGGAAGATTGTTAGTTGTCAGGAGGTTATAGACTATGGCAGGCGCAGGACCATCCTTCATCGAATCAGAACTACGGTCGTTAGATACCCGGCGGCATTGGTCGCCCTCGTCGCAAA
The DNA here is from genome assembly GCA_016234525.1 of Chloroflexota bacterium. Lineage (GTDB taxonomy): Bacteria > Chloroflexota > Anaerolineae > Aggregatilineales > Aggregatilineaceae > JACRBK01. Next base: position 1,080 of record JACRBK010000275.1, on the reverse strand, counting down.
CCTACGCCCCTGCTGATGTGCTGCTGCGCTACATCGCCGAAAGCTGGCAAATTAGCCCAGTCGTCGGCCTGGAAGAACATTGGCACGCCGGATCGCGCCGGGTGGATGTATATCACTTCGAACTGATTAAGGACAACCAGGCGTTGGTTTTGCCCGTGCAAAGCAACCCGGTTGTGCGTCGTCTACTGCGTGATCGTGAACTGAGCCTGGTGCTGCTCAAGAGTGAAAATGTCCCCACGCCAGGGCAAAACCTGTAGCCCCAAAAGTACCCAGCAAAAAACGACAAAGAATATTACTCATTAGAGTGATGATTAAAAAGTCCGGCCATCCCGCCGGACTTTTTGTTCAAATTGACCTATTCGGCACGCAGTCCTGACACCCGCCGCCGGAGAAGTCCCGGCAGCAGCGGCGCGATGCGGGCCATTTCGTCCCGCCCAAACGGGCGCAGCACCAGCAGCACGACCCCATAGATCAGCGGGGAGAGGATAAATGCGGCGAAAGAAGCAAACGGCCAAAACGCGGCCAAAACTGCTAGCAGTGCCACCGCTGCCGCCGCAGGCCGCCACAGTGCGACGTGCCAGCGCATCCCGCCGATTTCCTGCTGGATGATCCGGTAAAACGCCAGGAACAAAACCCCTTCGGACAGGATAGTGATGATCGCTGCGGCCCGGTAGCTGTAAAGGGGCAGAAAGATCAGGTTAGCGATCAGGTTGAACAGCACCCCGGCGGCAAAAGCATAGGTCAGGGTGCGCTGGCGATCTAGGGCCACGATCATATAGTTGGTCACGCTGTTGATCCAGCCAATCGGGATACTCCAGATCATGAGCTGCAATGCAATCCCGCCAGCGGGCAGATATTCCGCCCCGCCGAGCATATGGATCAGCGGCTCAGCGATAAAGGTCGTGACCACTGCCACCGGCAGCGCCGTGATCACCAGCAGTTTGACCGCCAGAATGTAATTTCGTTTGAGGCCGGGGCGATCTTCATGAGCCTGCCGAGACATGATCGGCAGCAGAGCCATCGTCAAAAAGGCAGGGATGATGTTCAGCGCGTCGAGCCATTTATAAGCGGTGGCGTACT
>JACRBK010000267.1 GCA_016234525.1 Chloroflexota bacterium | reverse complement strand
AGATGGAATGAGGCAGGCCAACCTACCCGTTCCGCTGCTGAACTGGTCATTGGATTGAAAGCCACCTGGCAAGTTATTCACGATACCTTGAACCACTGGACTCCTGCCGATCTGATAGAAATTGTTCACGATACCGATGAAAACGGAGAAGATCAAACCTATACCCGCCAGTGGGTGATCTGGCATCTCATTGAACATGATCTACATCATGGAGGCGAACTCTCCTTTACGCTGGGGATGCATAAATTAGCCGGGATCACGATCTAAGGTAAACCCTTCAGTGGATGCTCATGGGGCGCTGCTTGTCGCTCCTTACCATAATCTGCCTGGCTGATTGGCGTTTGCCAGCCGGATCGCCTGTGGTATAATGCACAGCGTCAACACGCTCTGCTGGCGGGGAGAGCGCCCAACGCTTCCCGGCGTGGGCCACCGAAGGGGCAAGCTGGGCCGCGTTCGTGACTGGACGCCCGGCGAATCTCTCAGGTTCACACACCCGTTCAAGCGAACTCCTCTGGAAAGCGTTTCCACGCGCCGACGGGGCAACCTCATCATCTGGTGAGCGAATCTCTCAGGCTAACCTACAGAGGCAAACAGTCAGTTATAACTGTTTGCCTTTTTGTTTTGCTGGTAGACTGAAACTACCTTGTAATCGTCTATCTCGTTTAAGCACTGGAAAGGAATCCTTCGATGGCCTGGAAAACTCCTGAAAACGCAAAATATACCGAAACCGATGAATGGATCATCGTGACGGGCAATACGGCCAAGATCGGCCTGACGGATTATGCGCAGAATCAGCTTTCGGATATTGTGTTTGTCGACCTTTCCGAGATGGAAGTAGGCGGCGCCGTGAGCAAAGGTGAGGCATTCACCACGGTTGAGAGCGTCAAAGCTGCGTCGGATGTCAATGCCCCGGCCAGCGGCGAGATCGTCGCGGTCAACGATGCGCTCGACGGCAAGCCTGATCTGATCAACGAAGACCCCTTCGGGCGCGGCTGGATTGTCGAGATCAAACTCAGCAGCCCATCGGATGTGAACGGCCTGATGGACGCGGCAGCCTATGCCAAATACTGCGAAGGTCGCGGCGGGTAAAAACGGCCTCACCCCTAGAAAAAAACAGGGCGCAGCGGCGCCGCGCCCCTACACAAACAACGCCTCTCCCCCTTTCTCTGCGCAGCGGGGAAAGGGGGCGGGGGGATAGGGGTAAATCCAGGGCAGCGGGCAGATCAAAAGCAGCCTCATCCCCCTGCCGCAGCCGAGCGGTTTTGAGGTCTAGGCGGGGCCATTGATGGTCCCGCTCGTAAATAGCCGAGGGCTTCAGTCCTCGGCGATCTACTAAAAACTAACCACTAAAAACGGATCACTGGTTTTTTCGCTGAAAGCTGACGGCTGATCGCTGAAAGCTGTTGTTATAGGAGTTTGCAGCATGACTTACATTCCTCACACCGATGCAGACCGGGAGGCGATGCTCAAGGCGATTGGGGCCGCGTCACTAAATGACCTGTTTGACGCTGTACCCGCCGATCAGCGTTTCCCAAAATTGAATATTCCAGCAGGCTTGAGCGAAATGGAAACCGCCTGGGAAGTTGGCGGTCTGGCTCAGGCGAACGCTTCCGCCGGGGAGTATGCGATCTTCCTGGGAGCCGGGGCCTATCACCATTTTAGCCCCAGCGTGGTCAACCATATTCTGCTGCGCGGCGAATTTTACACCGCCTACACCCCCTACCAACCGGAACTCAGCCAGGGCACGCTCCAGGCGATCTTTGAGTATCAGAGTATGATGTGTGCCCTGACCGGCATGGAAGCAGCCAACGCCAGCCATTATGACGGCGCGACTTCCTTAGCCGAAGCGGTGACATTGGTCAACGCGCATTTTCGCGGCAAACGCACCAAAGTGATTCTCAGCCCCAGCGTGAATCCGATGTACCGCGCGGTGGCGCGCAGTTATCACCAGAACAGCGGCATGAAATTCGTAGGTGATAAGGGCAGCGCGACGATCCCCGATCTGATCGATATGCTCGACAAAGACACGGCCATGATCGTCGTGCAGTATCCGAACTTCTTCGGGCAGATTGACGAGTTGGGCGGCATCGCGACGGCGGCGCATAACGCGGGTGCGCTGTTGTGTATCGTGACCGATCCGATCGCGCTTGGCCTGTTCAAATCGCCGGGTGAACTGGGCGCAGATGTGGTGGTCGGTGAAGGCCAATCGTTAGGGATTCCGCTGAGCTACGGCGGGCCGTACCTGGGCTTCTTCGCGACCAAAATGGACTATGTGCGCAAGATCGCTGGGCGCGTGGTCGGTGAGACGGTGGATAAATCCGGGCGGCGCGCCTTCGTGATGACGCTGCGCCCGCGCGAACAAGACATCCGCCGCGAAAAAGCTACCAGCAACATCTGCACCAACCAGGGCCTGATGGCGCTGGCCGCGTGTGTGTATATGAGCACGATGGGTAAACACGGGCTGCGTAAGGTCGCGGAACTGTGTTATCACAAGGCGCACTACGCCGCGCAAGAAATCAACAAAATCGACGGCTACAGCGTGGAGTTGAGCAAGCCGTTTTTCAAAGAATTTGTGGTCAAGTGCCCCAAGCCGGTCCATGAGATCAACGACGTGTTGATCGAACACTGGGGCATTATCGGCGGGTACGATCTCGCGCGTGATTATGAAACTCGCGCCAACCAGATGTTGATCGCCGTGACCGAAATGAATACCAAAGATGAGATTGATACGCTGGTTGAGGCCCTGCGCGATGCGAAATCGCACAGCCATTAAAGGAGAATGACGTCATGACTGAACTCATTATGCAGACCCAAAACGGCGCGCCTCAGCCGCTTGAACCTTTGATCTATGACCTGGGATCGCCGGGACGTATCGGCGTGAATCTGCCCGCGCCGGATGTGCCGCTGGCTGAACTGCCCGCGCACCTGCTGCGCGCCGATCTTGACCTGCCGGAAGTCAGCGAAATGGACGTGGTACGCCATTTCGTGCGGCTGAGCCGGTTCAACCATTCAATTGACAGCGGGTTTTATCCGCTTGGCTCCTGCACCATGAAATATAACCCCAAGCTGAACGAAGACATGGCGCGGTTGTCCGGCTTTGCGAATATCCACCCCCTGCAAGATACGACGACGGTGCAGGGTGCGCTGGCGATCATGTACCAGCTTCAGCAGTGGCTCGCGGAGATCAGCGGCATGGCGGGCGTCAGTTTGCAGCCTGCCGCCGGAGCGCATGGCGAATTCGCGGGCATTTTGATGATCCGTGCCTATCACGTGGCAAACGGCGAGCCGCACCGCAATAAGATCATTATCCCCGACAGCGCGCATGGCACGAATCCCGCCACGACGGCGATGGCGGGCCTTGAGGTGGTCGAGATCAAATCTGACGCGAACGGTGATGTCGATCTGGCCGAACTGCACCGCGTTTGCGGTGATGACGTGGCGGGCCTGATGATCACCGTGCCAAATACGCTGGGCGTGTTCGAGCGCAATATCAAAGAGATTGTCGATGTGATTCACGGCTGCGGCGGCCTGGTGTATATGGACGGCGCGAATATGAATGCGATGCTTGGCGTAGCCAAACCCGCCGAACTCGGATTCGACGTGATGCACTACAACCTGCACAAAACGTTCAGCACGCCGCATGGCGGCGGCGGTCCGGGCAGCGGCCCGGTCGCGGTGGTCGAAAAAATGCTGCCGTTCCTGCCAGGTCCTATCGCCAGTATCATCGAAGAGGGCAACGACGAAACCCCGCCGTTGTTTGGCCTGACCATGCCGGAAAAAAGCATTGGGCCGCTAAAAGCCTTCTGGGGCAATTTCGGGATGGTTGTGCGCGCTTTCACCTATATCGCGCTGCACGGCGGGCCAGGGCTGCGCGACATCACCAATCACGCCGTCCTGAACGCGAACTATATCCGCGCCGCGCTCAAGGATATTTATCCGATGCCGTTCGAGCGTATCTGTGGACATGAATTTGTCTGTCAGGGGCATTTTGACGGCGCGGAAGGGATTCACGCGCTGGATATTTCCAAGCGCCTGATGGATTACGGCATCCACCCGCCGACCAACTACTTCCCGCTGATCGTGCCGGAAGCCCTGTTGATCGAGCCGACGGAAACTGAAACCAAAGAAGCCTGCGACGAGTTTATCCGTGTGATGAAGATTATCGCGCAGGAAGCCAAAGATAATCCCGATCTGCTGCACGACGCGCCGCACACGACCCCAGTAGGCCGCGTGGACGATGTACGCGCCGCTAAAGAATT
>JACRBK010000266.1 GCA_016234525.1 Chloroflexota bacterium | reverse complement strand
TCAGGCGATTGTGCGCTACATCGGCTACTACATCAATACCGCGTTCTTGCTGTTAGGCTGGATTTGGGCGATCTTTGATGATCATGGCGAAGGCTGGCATGACAAACTCGCCGGGACTCGTGTCGAAAAAGCATAACCCCGCTCCGCGCGGCCAACGATATAATGACAGGTGGGGATCGATGATCTTCCACCTGTTTTTTTGTGGAGTCACAAAAAATGTTATCACTCAGCTATCGTCAGGCTGCGCCCGCCGATATCGCCCAGCTTGCGGCCATGAACCAACACTTGATTCAAGACGAGGGCCATAACAACCCCATGACCCTCGCCCAATTGGAAGCGCGTATGTCCGGCTGGCTGACCAGCCAGGAATATTCCGCCGTGCTGTTTTATCACGACCAAAACTGCGCCGCGTATGCGCTGTTCAAAATTGAGGCGGCCTACACCTATCTGCGCCAGTTTTTCGTCGCGCGCGACGTTCGCCGCCAGGGAATCGGGCGCGCCGCGATGGACCTGCTGTTGGCCCGCATCTTGCCGCAAGATCGGCCTGTGCGTTTAGACGTGCTGATCCATAACGAGCGCGGCCTTCAGTTCTGGCACGCGGTAGGATTCACGGATTATTCTCTGACGATGACGCGCCCGCCAGGGACGCTTGCACCAGATCATCCAGATTCCCCAGACTGATCAAGCGATTCGGGCTGGGCGTGCCTTTAGAACATTTTTACAACCCTTTTGAAGCTTATTGATCGACTAATCTCATAACCAAGATAGTCCCTATAACAATAAGACATCATTCAAGAGGAGCAAGCCGCCATGAAACGTTTCGTTGTTTTTATAACCCTACTCGCTTCTGTTTTTCTGCTGTTTCCATCGGGATCAGCGCTGGGGTATCCGGGCGATACCATTAGCGAGGTCGAGTGGGTATATCCATGCGACTCAGTCGTTGGAGCTGTCGGGTTTCATTTCGTCTATTATATTCCCGTAGGGTACAAAGTCGTCGACATTGAGACGGGAAGCTCGCCGACCTGGGGAGACTATTATTGGTCTAACGAATTCGTTGTAGAAGGCAGCCCGCTCAACGCCGACTTTTATGACGTTATTGTTGTTCCTCCCGACGGTTGGTTTGAATATCGGGCTGAGATTTTTGCCCCCGATGGCACACTGGTCACGAGTGTGTTTGTGCTCGGAAGCTGCCCGGACGGTCTGATCAGAACCGCCAGCAATAATATCTACGGCATAAATCCGCCGACCCAACGCGCGATGGGCTTTGTGAACTACGATACGCCGCTCTACAGCGAAGCGAATCCCAGCACCGTTCGCACTGAAACGCTGACCGCCGGGCAAACGTGGTTTGTCGTCGCGGAAAAGACCGGCACGGATGGTCAGCCCTGGTATGAAGTATTCGTCGGCGGGTATCACAATGCGTTTGTCCCCGCTGACGCGCTGACGCTGGACGGCCCGCTGCCGTAAATCAACCTCACCCCTGCCAGGGCGCGGCGGCGCCGCGCCCCTACACACATTCAACAGCCTCACCCGATCTTGGATGAGGCTGTTTTTGCTTTTCGCTGACGGCTGAAAGCTTATTTCCCGTTGCGACCCTGTACACCCTTCATCAACACCGCCGAAACTTCGGGGCGGGTGAATTCGGTGGGCAGCATTTCGCCGCGCGCCAACATCTCGCGCACCTGTGTGCCGCTCAGGAACACCCAGTGATCTTTACCGTGCGGGCAGGTTTTCGCCGTGACCACCGCTTCACACTTGCGGCAGAAGAAGGCATGTTCAAAAAACAGCGGGGTAATGTCCAGCGCGCGCGGATCAAATTCATCGAAGATATAGTGCGCGTCGTAGGAGCCATAATATTTGCCGACCCCGGCATGATCGCGCCCGACGATGAAATGAGAGCAGCCGTAATTCTTGCGCGCGATAGCGTGGAAGATCGCCTCACGCGGGCCGCCGTAACGCATCGCCGCTGGGAACACATTCAGCAGCACGCGATCCATCGGGTAATATGTTTCGAGAATCGCCTGATAACTCGCCACGCGCACATCCGCCGCCACGTCATCCGACTTCGTTTCGCCCACCAACGGATGCAGCATCAAGCCGTCCACCACTTCGAGCGCGACTTTTTGCAGATATTCGTGCGCGCGGTGGATCGGATTGCGCGTCTGGAACGCGACCACCCGCCGCCAGCCGCGTTCGGCAAACAAACGCCGCGTTTCGGCGGGGGTGAAACGAATATCGGTGAAGCTGTTGATCACTTCCAACGGGCGATCAAAGACCCAGATGTCACCCGCGAGATACACATCACCCTGCGCATACACACGCGCTACGCCGGGGTGTTCGGCGTCGGTGGTGCGAAAGACTTTTTCGGCCTCAAGTATTTTGTCGTACTTAAACTTTTCGCTGACGGCCAACACTGCCAACAGCCGCTCGCCGCCCGGTGAAGCGGGGTCCGGCTCCGCCAGCGCGACGGTTTGCCCGATCTTGATCTGGTTCGCCAGCGTCTCATCGACGGC
>JACRBK010000264.1 GCA_016234525.1 Chloroflexota bacterium | reverse complement strand
TGATGGGGCTGGCCTACCCTGAATGGGGATTCATTCCTCCGGCGGTGGATGTGGCGGACGCGCTGTACCAGGTGATTGAAGAATTGGATCCGATTCGCGCCTGGCTGTTGGCGCAGATTATCTATCGTCCGGGTCGCGGCGAGTTGGGATCGTTTGATGCGATCAAAACCGATGTACGCCAGCGTATTACTCACCGCGCCGGTGAGAAATTTGAACATCTGCGGGCCTGGCTGATCAATTATCAGGCCGAGGCTAATCAGACTCCGCCCGATCATTTTCTCAGCCGCCTGTTTGGAGAAGTTCTCGCCCAACCGGGTTATCGTTTTCACACCAATCTGGATGCAGGACGTATTGTCGCTGAACTGGTCGAATCCGCTGCTAAGTTTCGGAAGACGTTGTATCCCCGTCGGGTAGACGAATGGTCTTCAGTGGGGCAAGAATATTTCGACCTGGTGCAGCAGGGAATGTTGGCTGCGCTGTATGTAGCGAGCTGGCGCGATGAAGAAAAAGACGCAGTTTTCATTGCTCCGGCGCACACATTTCTGATGCGCAACCGCCAGGTGGATTATCAATTCTGGCTCGATGTGGGCAGTACGCACTGGTGGGAACGTCTGGAACAACCACTGACTCATCCATATGTACTTGCGCGGCGTTATCCGGCGCGCGAGGTTTGGACGGATGATCGGGAATATGAAGCAAGGCGAGAGGCGCTATGCCGTCTGGTAGTAGGGCTTGCCCGCCGCTGTCGTAAACAGGTCTTTGCGGGCATTGCTGATCTGAGTGAGCAGGGATATGAGCAGCGTGGGCTGCTGCTGCAAGTGATTCAACAGGTGATCCAACGTCACGATCTACCCGAAGTGGAGGACTAATGGCGGGTACACTGCGGCCTGAACAAGCAGAGATTATTCTCAATTACAGCGGCGGCAAAGTGGGCATTGCGGCTGTGCCTGGCAGTGGTAAGACGTTCACCCTGGCACAGTTGGCGGCACGCCTGATCTATGATCGGCGTATCGGGCCAGAACAAGAGGTGTTGATTGTCACCTTCACCAATTCGGCAGTGAACAGTTTTCAGGCCCGAATCGCGCGCACCCTGCGCGGTCAGTATGGACTGCTGCCTTTTGTCGGATACCGCGTGCGGACCTTACACGGTCTCGCACACGATATTGTTCGTGAGCGTCCGGCGCTGGTGGGGCTGGCAGATGATTTCGCCATTCTCGATGAAAAGCTGGCTCTGGAAATTCAGCGCGATATTGTGACTCAGCGTTTGCCGGAATGGTGGGATCGGATGAGTGGTTATCTTGATCCTGAAAATGATTCAAAGGGCGCACGTCGGGCTTTTGAACAAGACCTGCCTGATCTGGTGATTCGTTTTATCAAATACGCGAAAGATCAGCGCCAAACGCCTGAAGCGTTGTTAGCCGCACTGCACAAAGTGGATGAGCGTTATGACCTCGCGCGTTTTGCAGCGAATGTCTATGCGGATTATCAGCGTAGTCTGGCGTATCGCGGCGCGGTGGATTTTGATGATCTGGTGCGGTTGGCGCTGGATGCGCTCGAACGGGATGAGCGGTATTTACATCGGCTGCGCCAGCGATGGCCTTATATTCTCGAAGACGAGGCGCAAGACAGCAGTCGTTTGCAGGAAGATATGCTGCGCCTGTTGAGCGGAGATCGAAACTGGGTACGCGTGGGCGATCCGAACCAAGCGATCAACACCACCTTCACGACTGCGAATCCGCGTTATTTGCTGCGTTTTTTAGAACAACCGCAGGTAGCTGAACGCCCTTTGTCTGTATCGGGACGTTCAGCCGCGCCGATAGTGAGTCTCGCAAACGAGTTGGTGCGATGGACCGTTCAAGATCACCCGGTTCCTGATCTGAGAGATGCATTTGAATACCAGCCAGAGCGGCGGCGTGGAACACTGCGCGGCCTGATCCAGGTGACAGGACCGGACGATCCCCAGCCTAATCCCCTTTCAGAGGACAGCCCTATTAAGCTGATCTATCGCCCGGATCGAAAACTCTCACCCGAAAAAGAACGAGAGATTATTGTCAGTGGTCAGGAATTTTCGCTGCGGGAATGGCTCGACGAGATGAGTGATCTGCCCGAAGGCGAACAGCCTACGGTAGCGGTGTTGGTTCCTGAAAATAGCACCGGGTTCAAACTAGTGGAACTGCTGCGGCATCACGAGATTCCCTATGAAGAACTGTTGCGCAGTACGACAGCGACTCGTGAGACGGTGCTGCTGATCCAAAAAATCCTGGAGTATTTGAGTGATCCGGCGGACTTAAAACAATTGAAGCTGCTCTATTGGGCCCTGCTGCCGGATGATCAGCGGGATACAGTCAACGCTACGCCCGAATTACGCCAGACACTCTCAAAGGTGTTTGCCCGTTGGAATAATATCGAGGATTTTTTGTGGCCTACGCTGGGAGATCGCGATCTCGAATTAGATGGTATTCCAGAGGGTTATGCCTGGTTGCAGGAAGATTTAGCGATTTTTCGCCAGCGGTTGCAGCGTTGGTTAAAGGCGACCAGTCTCCCAGTAGATCAACTGGTCTTGACTGTCGCCCAGGATATTTTTGATCAGCCAGTGGATGTGGCGCTCGGTTATAAGATCGCCGTGCTGCTGCGCAGCGTATCGCAGAGTCATCCTGAGTGGCGGCTGGCGCAGTTTGTTGAAGAACTGCGGCTGATCAGCGGCAACGAACGGCGGTTTATCGGCTTTGATGACGCAGAGGCCGGATATGAACCGAAACCGGGTGTGGTAACTGTCGCAACGATGCACGCGGCAAAAGGTCTGGAATGGGATCGGGTGTATCTGTTGGCCGTGAGCAGTTATGGATTCCCATCAGCGCAGCCCTATGATTCGTATATTGGCGAAAAATGGTATACACGCGGCAGCTATAATCGGCTAGTGATGCGGTTGAATCTTGAAGCCGAGGCCGCAGCACAGTTAGAGGCGCTGGTGAATGGGAACAGCGATTCTTATACAGAAGGGGACGCTACGCTGCGCGCCCGGCTGGATTATTCAGAGGAGCGCTTACGGCTGTTGTACGTGGGTATAACTCGTGCTAAGCGCGAATTGGTGGTGAGTTGGAATATGGGACGATTCTGGCAGAAAGGTAAAGAACAAGAGAATTTCCCCGCGCTGCCATTAGTTGTGTTAGGAGAGCGGGTTGAACAGGGTGGACTTTGGGAATAGGCAAAGGAGTGTAACATAACTATGCTCCCACGAGGGTTTGTGTTCAGCCAGAGCAGTTTACAGGATTACGTGGATTGTTCCCGACGTTTTCAGCTTCGTTATGTGCAGGGACAGGCTTGGCCGGGAATTTTAGCTGAGCCAGTGTTACAGTACGAAGAACATATGGAGCGTGGGGTGCGTTTTCACCAATTGGTTGAGCGTCACCAATTGGGGATGGATGCTCAGCACTTAGGTGAATTGATAGATGATCCTGCGCTGTTGGTATGGTGGCGGGCTTATTTAGGGTTTGATATGCTGCATGGTTTGGTAGGACGGCGCTATCCTGAGTTTACGCTGTCGGCAGAACTGGCTGGGGTGCGTGTCTCTGCGATGTATGACTTATTAGTGGTTGTTCCTGGTGAGCGAGTAGTTATTTTTGACTGGAAGACTTCTTTAAAAAAGCTGCCGCGTCAGTGGTTTGAGGCGCGTTTACAAACGCGGGTCTACCAGTATGTTTTGGTGGCGGCTGGCCTGAGTTTGTTTGGGGAGGCACTACGGCCTGAGCAAGTTTCGATGGTGTATTGGGTGGCGGGCGCGCCGTTGGAACCGGTGATGTTTACTTATGATCGGCGGCAGTATGCTTTGGATGGTGCCTATTTGGAGTCTATGGTAGCTGGGATTGTAGGTCGGTCTTCTGAAGATGTTTGGGATTTGACCGCAGATGAGATGCGCTGCCGGTTTTGTGAGTATCGTTCGCTGTGCGGGCGTGGATTAGCTGTAGGTCAGCTTGATGAGTATGGTGTGGATAGTGCTAATATCGCCGGTGAAGGTGTTGCTTTTTTGTTGGATGATGTGCAGGAGGTAGGTTTCTAGTTTAATGACTATGCGAAATTCATACATCTGGCATGATCCTTCAGGTGTAGAAGCAGCAGCGGACCTTCGCTCACAAGTCGCCGGACACCCACTTGTGGCTCAAATTCTGGCGCAGCGAGGCTGCACGACAGTGGCGGCGGCGCAGGCTTTTCTTTCGCCTGACAACTACCCCCCTGCCCCGCCGGAGGCCCTGCCTGATCTGGTGAAATCCGCCAGTTATCTAAGCCGCGCGATTCAGGAGCGACAGACAATTCTGGTCTGGGGCGATTTTGATGTAGACGGACAAACAGCGACGGCATTATTGGTGGATGGTTTGCGGCGATTAGGGGCGCAAATTGCCTTTTATATCCCGGATCGGCTGCGAGAATCGCATGGAATTCGCCTGGACAGCCTGGAAGCGCAGATTGAAGCGGTTCAACCTGCCCTCTTGTTGACATGTGATACTGGGGTATCTGCACACAGTTCTATTGACTATGCGAAATCGCGTGGAATAATTACCCTCATCACTGATCATCACGATTTGCCTCCAGAACTGCCCCACGCGGATGCCGTCGTTAATCCCAAGCGCCTGCCTAAAGATCATGCCCTGGCGACGCTGCCGGGGGTGGGAGTCGCGTATAAACTGATCGAGTATCTATATTCCCAGGCCAACCGCGCGGACGAGCAAGGCGACTTTCTCGATCTGGTCGCGCTCGGAATCGTAGCTGATGTCGCCGTCCAGACTCGTGATACGCGCTACTTGCTGCAACTGGGCCTGGATCGCCTACGAGCCACCTCGCGGATCGGGCTGCAAATGTTATTCGAGACAGCGCAGCTTTCAGCGGACCGCCTGACCGCCACCGATATCGGCTTTCAGTTAGGGCCGCGCTTGAACGCCGCCGGACGACTCGCCAGCGCCGCCCCTGTCGTGGAACTGTTGACCACGAATGATCCGGCTCAAGCGCGAATGCTGGCTTTGCAGCTTGAAGGACTGAACGGCCAGCGCCGCCTGCTCACTCGCCAGATTTACGCTGCCGCACAGGAACAGATAGCGCGCGATTCTTCCATGCTCGATTGGGAAGCTCTGGTCCTGGCTCATGCGGACTGGCACGCAGGAATTATCGGCGTGGTAGCGAGCCAACTGGCCGATCATTACCAGCGACCTGTTGTACTGCTCAGCCTGGATGACAAGGGGCGCGCACGAGGATCGGCACGTTCGGCTCCCGGTTACGATATTGGCGCAGGTATCGCAGCCCAGGCCGACCTGCTGCTCGAACACGGCGGGCATCCCGGAGCCGCCGGGCTGTCATTGATTGCCGATAACATTCCCGCATTTCGTCGCCGTCTATCAGATACGCTGCACGCTACTCGCGATCTATCCGTGCGCCCTGGCCTGCACCTGGACGCCTACCTATCTCTCGGAGAAATCAACGAAGACCTGACGCATGAATTGAACCGGCTGGCCCCTTTTGGTGAAGGCAATCCGCCGGTTTTGTTAGCTACCCGCGATCTGACGCTCAAAAGCGCAGCAGTCATTGGCCGCTCACGCGAACACCGCCGTCTGACCGTTGAAGACACTGCTGGAAACCGCCAACAGGTTTTTTGGTGGAACAGCGCCGATCTTCCTCTGCCGGACAGCCTGTTCGATCTGGCTTACCATCTGGATTTCAGTACGTACCAAGGCAGCACCGAATTACAGCTCACCCTGGCAGACTACCGCCGGGCGGCTTCTGCGCCAGTGCGGATCGAACGTCCTCAACGCCAGATCACCGATCTACGCCGATCCCCCTCCCCCACAGCGGCTCTCGAACAACTTTTGCGGGACTATCCCGACGCGGCGGTTTGGGCTGAAGGTTACCGGCGCGCCGAGTCGCCCGGCCACCCTTTCGGCGAACTCTCGTTTTCTGAGACTCTCGTGGTCTATACCACTCCGGCAGGCCCCTACGCGCTCCACAATGCCCTGAAACAGGTCCAACCGACGCAACTGGTGTTAATAGGCATTGATCCGCCGATTCAGGCATTCTCTGACGTTCAGCAGCGTGTGCTGCAATTGGTAAAATATGTGCTGAATCAGCAGGATGGACAAACGAGCCTCGGCGCACTGGCAAGCGCCGTCGGGCAGCTTCCCGAAACAATCCGGGCGGCGTTGGCTTACAGTGCCGCGCTAGGAGACATCAGCATAGAACCAATGAATGAAGACGAGATCAAACTGATCCGAGTGGCCAATCCCTCTGCCCCAGACACAGCGGAAAGGTTAGCCGCGCTGCGCGCCTGTGTCGCTGAGACTGCCGCTTATCGGGCCTTTTTCCGCCGCGCCGCTCCTGAACAAATCCTGGGAGAGGAAGGCGACGAATGAAACCCTATCTGATTCCGGCGCAAACCACCCGGATTGAAAATGTGGTGGTCAATTCACGTTTTATCGCCAC
>JACRBK010000022.1 GCA_016234525.1 Chloroflexota bacterium | reverse complement strand
TCCAAATGGATCGGAGAGGGGACAGCGTATGATTTGCGGTGCTGCTGCCTGCGCAGTATAAATCGCCTTACGCTCTACCGTCCATAACAGGCAAAACCCATGCTTAAAACTCTCTATCAGAATAAAACACTGCGTCTCACGGCTCCGTTTGGGCGACCAGTGGTGCTGGCGCTGATGATGGTGATCGCCGTCCTCATCACCGCCGAAATTCTGTTCCGCTTGCCCGCCTTCCAGTCCCCAGCCGCCGCTCCGACAGTGGGTATCGTCCATTTAGAACTCGAGGTTCGACTCGCGATAATTGAGCAGATGAACAACGAGTCCTCTGTTGACTGCGTTTTTTTAGGGAGTTCATTGCCTTTTCGCGATATTAACCCCCTGGTATTTGAGGAACAATATCACCACAAAACAGATAAGACCCTGCGCTGTATCAATTTTGGAGTACATGGCGGAGGCGAGGATATTGGCCCGATGATGGCTGAGATTTTATTACAGACTTACCATCCTCGGCTGTTGATCTTCGGAATTTCACCCCGACTGGGACGCAGCTCTCGCTTTGAGCCAATCATTCAAAGCCCCTGGGCGCAGTATCGTTTAGGTCATTTTAATGCCACAGGCTGGCTGTACGATCATTCGGCAGCAGCGAGTTACGGCATGGTGTATGCCCGGTGGATTCTGACACCAAACAACAGCCTCAGTAGTCGGCGTAACACGTTTGAAGAACTCACATTATTTCATGGCCATGCGCGCGAAACCCGAATCCTAAAAATTCCTCTTAGCCAGCAGGACCAACAGGATACTGTTGACACCGCCAATTTTACCTTGACCGATGTATGGCGCAGCCGACTAGAGCAGATGCTGGCCTTTCATCAACCGCCAGATACAACCGTTATAATCGTCGAAATGCCGGTCCACCCGCTGGTTTTTGACGAAGAACACGACTACATCGACTACGAGCAAACCATTCAAGAGATTACCGACCGGGCAGAGGCGCAAGGGGTTCTGTTTTGGCCCACGACGTTCGTTGAGATGGGTCTTGATAACAATAAATGGAGAGACTTGAGCCATCTCAACCCGGCGGGTGCGGATCTTTTTACTGCCTGGTTAGCCGAGCAAATTGGCACCGCAGTCAATGAGGAGCGGCTGGACCTATGACGATCACCTCGCTGAGTTTTGCCGGTTTTGTGCTGATCACCCTGGCGTTGTATTATGCCCTGCCGCGCCGTCCGCAGAATATCCTGCTGCTTGCCGCCTCCTATGTGTTTTATCTCACCTGGTCGCCCACCTATACCCTGATTCTAGCGGCGCTGACCGCCATCAACTTCGCCCTCTCTCACCGGGTGCGGCGTGCTGATCAACCCCGGCGGCGCTGGATGTGGGCGGGCATTGGGATCAACGTGGCAGCGCTGGCGTTTTTTAAATTTGCCGATTTTTTCAAAGCTGATTTCTCCGATCTGGTCGAGCGGCTGGGATTTTCTACCGGCGCGGGCGGGCTGGAGATTCTGCTGCCGGTGGGCATGTCATTTTACATCGTAGCGGTGATCTCCTACCTGATCGATGCGGCGCGGGGGCAGGTTGAACCGACTCGTGATCCAGTTGATTTCGCGCTGTATATGGCCTACTTCCCCAAGCTGATCGCAGGGCCAATCGAACGCGCCCGTGTCTTTTTGCCCCGGCTGGCTGAACCGCGCATCGTGGATAATGACCGTCTGTCGCGCAGTTTTACGCTGATCGTCGTGGGCGTGGTGCGCAAACTGGTGATAGCGGATTTGTTGACTACGTTGATCCCGGAGAATGTATTCCAGACTCCGGCGGAGTTTAGCCCGCTAGAACTGGCGGGTTATCTGGTGGCGTATGCGTTCGCGCTGTACAACGATTTTGCGGGTTATACCAGCATCGCGCGCGGCGTCAGCGGCCTGTTTGGAATCGAACTTGCGGCGAACTTTCGCACACCCTATTTCTCGCGCAGCCTGACCGAGTTCTGGAACCGCTGGCATATCACGCTTTCGCAGTGGCTGCGTGACTATATTTATTTTCCGACCAGCCGCGCCCTGCTGCGCCGCAACCCCAGCCGGATGAACATCCCCAACATTTTGATCCCGCCCATGCTCACCATGCTCATCAGCGGCCTGTGGCACGGCGTCGGCTGGGGATTCATCATCTGGGGCGGGCTGCACGGATTCTATTTGATTGTCGAGCGGGTGTGGTCGCTGCTGCGCCCTGCCCTGCCTCTACAACGCCAACCCAAATGGCGGCAGGCGATCTCGATGGTGCTGGTGTTCGGCGCGGTGCTGCTGGCCTGGATTCCCTTTCGCATGGGGGGGCGAATAACGCTAGACTTTGTGCGCGCCATGACCAATTTGTCCGACTGGGCGCATCCCACGGTGCGGCTGGCACTGCTGCTGGTGCCAGCCTTATGGCTCGACTGGGTGCAAACCAGGCGCGATGATGAGTTGATCTTCCTGCGCTGGCCCCAGTTGGCCCAGGCGACCTTATTGGCGCTGGCGATTCTGGCGATCCTGGTCGCCACCACCGTAGATACCTCTCCCCCGTTTGTCTACCAGGGGTTCTAAGCATATAGGCTTTCAACAACCAGAAATGCCTCACCCAGGGCGCGGCACTGCTCCCGGTTTTCCCTATTCAACTGAATTGGAAAAGGGGCGCCGGGTGTATGCCGGAACTTAAGCACGCAAAAATCTTTATAATTATAAAAACAATATTAAAAATTGGGCATCATGGCAGCGTTACCCTAATATCTGAATTAACGAAGATAAAGGCCGCTGCGCCTTATCAGTTTTTAGGGAGGAATGCCTAATGCGTTCGAAACTTCTCGCCCTCATTGCCATACTCATGCTGTCTTCCCTGGCCGGTGGGGTAACGTCGCCCGCCGCCGCTGCACAGGATGCGACCATCCTAAGTATTACCCTCAACGGTTGTTTCATCGACATCGTCTTCCAGGTCGAAGATGCTGGAAATTACTATGTAAATCTCTGGGATGACGGCACGTTCAGAGCAGGCGCGGGCGGTTTTGTCTCCGCCGGCGGGACGGCGACCGTCCGCTATCTTATCGGCGATCCGATTTTGGAGGGTGCCGCAGGAATTGGTATCTACGTCGAGGATGCCCTCGGACCTGCTGCGGTAACGACTTATGACTCGAACGGCAGTTACGCCGTTCCCGCCGTCATTGGCGACGCTTGTGCAGACGCCAATGATACGGGCGCTTCCTTCCTGGGCGCTAGCGCTGCCCCCGGTGACACTGACGCAGCAGTCGCGGGCTGTGATGTGCAGATGCCGAGAACGCCCGATGCTGCTATAGGGACCTTCGTGGCCAACGCTGACACCTATTGGTCACCCGGCAATCTGACTGATCCCCTGGTCACACTTCCGGCAGGCAAATCGGCGTGGGTCCTGGGTCTTGACGCCAATGGCGAATTCTACAAGATCATCTGGAGCTGCCAGCTTTTATGGGTCGAGGCAGGCACGATTGGGCCGAACTTTGACGCTGTATGGCAGGGTCATCCGCTGCCCACCACCGTCGTCAACTAAGCAGTTTCTCCTGCCCCTTTCCGGTCTGTCTGGAAAGGGGCAGAACTTCCCCTACCCCCCTCGCTACAGATCGTCCGTCCAATTCCACTATAATCTTAATATTCTGTTCAAAAACTGTTTTTTGTGGAGGCTCCCTCATGACCACGCTTGATCCTGTGCTGCCTATCGCTCTCTCTGATGAACACGTAATGCTGCGCGATGCCGTGCGCGACTTCGCCCGCCGCGAGATCGTCCCGAGTGCCGCGCAGTTTGATGAGAGCGGCGATGTCCCGCTCGACACGATCCGCAAAATGGGCGAAATGGGCCTGATGGGCATCGAAACGCCGGAAGAATACGGCGGCGCGGGCATGGATACCATCGCCTATGTGCTGGCGATGATCGAGATCGCCAAAGCGGATGCGTCGCACAGCACGGTGATGAGCGTGAATAACAGCCTGGTAAATTATGTGCTTTACAAGTTTGGCACCGAAGCGCAGCGTCAAAAATATCTGGTCGCCGTCGCCAGCGGCGAAAAAGTCGGCGCCTATTCACTCACCGAGCCGATGAGCGGCAGTGACGCGGCGACCATGCGCAGCCGGGCGGTGCTGAACGGGGCCGGAACCCATTACACCATCAACGGGCGCAAAAGTTGGGTGACCAGCGGCCCGGTAGCCGAAGTGATTGTGCTGTTCACCATGACCGAACCGGCGGAGGGACACCGGGGCATCAGCGCCTTTCTTATTGATACCGACCGCCCTGGTTTTGCGCGCGGCAAAAAAGAACCTAAACTCGGTATTCGCGCCAGCGCCACCAGCGAACTGGTGTTTGATAATTATGAATGTCCGGTGGAAAATCTGATCGGTGAGCCAGGTATGGGTTTCAAAATCGCCATGACAGCGCTCGACGCGGGCCGGATCGGAATCGCGTCACAGGCCATCGGGATCGCCGAGGCGGCGTATGAGGCGTCGTTGGACTACGCCCGCCAGCGTGAAGCCTTCGGCCAGAAGATCGGCCAGTTCCAACTGATTCAGCAGAAGATCGCCGATATGAAAACCCGCCTGGAAGCCTCGCGCCTCTTGACGTTTAATGCGGCGCTGGCTAAGATGCGTCACCCGCGGTATACCACCGAAGCCAGCATGGCAAAACTGTTCGCCAGTGAAGCCGCCATGTTTATCACCCATCAGGCCATACAAATTCACGGCGGGATGGGGTATAGTAAAGAGCTGCCCCTGGAACGTTATTTCCGCGATGCCAAGATCACCGAAATCTATGAGGGGACCAGCGAAATCCAGCGCTTAGTGATCGCGCGTAATGAACTGGGGCTGCGGTGAGAAAACAGCCTACATTCAGTAGACCATTTTTGCGGAGGCGCGGGCGTACAACCAGGATCAGTTTAAGGATGACTGCTCGGATCGTCGATCATCAGCCCTTCCGAAGTCGCGGCGATTAATAAACGGCTGTCTGCTGACACGAAAATGAGTGGGGATAATCCAGCCGCGATGAGGCGATTATTACTTTCCAGAGCTGACGCTAACTGCACCGCATCATAGGCGCGCAGGGCATGAAGTTCTAACAGGTCTTCTGCGTGCTGAACCACCTGTCCTGTTAAGCCTACTACCCGATATTCTCGACTGGTATGCCGATCAATCAACAATCGGGCTGCGCGGGCGGTTCGTGGGTTGATCGCGCCTTCACGCCTGCGGCGCATTGTGCCTGATAGAATTTCAACGGGAGTGATATGGGCTATGATAACCACATGCCCACTGCTGCGAGCCGTAATCGAGCGGATCCAATGGGTTCCTACTTCAATAATATAGCGCTTTATCAGGGCGCTGCTATCCAGAAAATAGTGCATTACGGCCCCTCATGCCGATCTTCGATGATGATTTCAGAAAGTGGCCGCTGCCCACGAAAACCGTTCTCAACTTCATGGGCCAGGGCTTCCTCATTGAGGTTCTCATCAGTCAAGTCGGGGATTTCTACCAGCAAATCCCCCAACGCTGCGATTACACGATCCGCATCCGAGAGAATCACTAATTGGATTTCCTGTCCCTCTGACAATGCTACGGGATCAAGTAACCGAAGCTGCCCATCACTATAAACTGCCCGTATCGGTTGAGACATCATATTTCACCTCTATATTTTGCCTGATTTTACCAGTTTTCGTTCACCTGCGCAGTATAATCACTGCTGTGACGGCTGCACTGTGGCGTTGTAAGTAAGAGAAATGGACTCATAAGGAAATTACGCTTCCTTAGCGCCTTTTAAAACACTGTTTTTTTGTACTCCCAAAACAGAAAAGCGAAATAGGTTTAAAAACTTGCCGGGTAGCGCTACAATCTGGCGCGAACAAGTGATAATTATACCTGTTCCTGCGGTCAGCCTTACTCAGCACTAAACACCTGTACTGTACGACTTGAGGAGTTTTAAATGAGCGAAAATGAAGTCCGCCGCGACGAGAGCGAACAGCCCGCCCAGGATCAAGACGCCCTGGTAGCGGCGCTGCGCGACATCCCGCGCTTACGATCGATCCAAGATGATAAATATGGAAATAAAGTATTTGTAGCTCCGCCGCCGTTCGTCAGCCGGATCGGGGGTATGG
This sequence comes from Chloroflexota bacterium, assembly GCA_016234525.1. Taxonomy (GTDB): domain Bacteria; phylum Chloroflexota; class Anaerolineae; order Aggregatilineales; family Aggregatilineaceae; genus JACRBK01. The sequence goes on along the minus strand of JACRBK010000022.1, from coordinate 1,390 downwards.
CGCACGGCTGCGGCGGTCTGCTGCTGACGCTGATGGGGCTGCTCATGCTGCTGACCGCGATGTGGTTCGGTTATTATTTGTGGGGGCCGGGCTTGCTGCTGACGGGAGGGCTGCTGTTGTTGGGCGCGTCGGTCAGTGTGTGGCGCGGCAGCCGCAGCCTGGTGATCGCGTCGATGGTGGCGCTGGCCGGGATCGGGATCGTCGGGTATTTCTGGGACTCCTATATTCCCGCCGCCGGATCACTCGCCCCAATCAGCGGCTTAGGGATCATCTTCGCTCCGGCGTGGTATATGGTGATCCTGGTGCTGGTTATATCGTTCGTGGTCAATGTACTCGCCTTGATCCAGTGGAAACGCCTGTCGGCTACACCGCGCCGCTCGCTCGTGATCTGGATCAGCATCGGCGTTGGGTTCAGTATAATGGCGTTGGCGCTGCATTTCACCCAGCAGCAGCAGCGCGAAAGCTGGCTGGATGATCATATGAAGGACTGGACGGCTGAAGCGTCATCGGACAGCTTGCCGGTCGGTTGGTCAGCTAATGTCACCTTGGGCTACAGTTTCGTGCAGATTGAAGAAGGCGACAACGATAATTTTGATGTGCGGCTGGCCGAACTAAACGCCGCGCTTGACGGTGGAGCCGAGTTAGTGCGCATCACCGCCAGCGGCGATCTGCTGCTCGAAGCCGAACTTCCCCGCATGTTTAAAGAAGATGAAGACGACGCCGACGCCGCTCAAAAAACGGCGGATCGCCTCGCCCACCAGCAGGAATTGGAAGCGCAGTATATGGCGCGGGTCACGGATTCCGGCGTGAAAGTGGTGCTGTCGGACGCGCAGTACTCCCCGTATTTGATTGTGTGGGGCAGCGAGAGCGAAGGCGACAAGATCGCCTGGGAAGATTTCGTGGAGATTCAAGAAAACCGCATCCGGCATTATGCCGCCGAATATCAACCGTATGCTTATGAGATCATCACCGAGCCGGACGCCTATCGCCAATACAGCGTGCTCGCCATGCCCGAAGATCAAGAAGAACTGGATTTGTGGGTCGAGCAGACTGAGCGCTTGATCGAGGCTGTGCAAAGCGCCAGCCCAGAGACGTTGATCGGGGTATCCGTCGGCCTGCAAAGTGACCTGGACCTGGATTATTATAACCGCGTGTTGGAACTCGAAGGCGTTGATTTTATCGGCGTGGGCATCTTCCAGCCGGGCGCGTTTGACGTGCTCGAAGAAGTGTTTGAGGAGCGCGGGCGTCCGAGCGAACACGACAAACAAATGTGGATTGTCGAGACGTGGTATGGCTACTGTCTGGCGCCGCAGCGCAGCATGGAATTGGACGCAAAATGGCTGGAATTGACCGCCGCGTTTGCCTCCAAAGAAAACTTCAGCGCCATGCT
>JACRBK010000265.1 GCA_016234525.1 Chloroflexota bacterium | reverse complement strand
TACACATCAGGATCAAGATAACGCTGCGCTGAAACCAACACTTCCTCGGCGGTCACGGCGTTGATGGTCGCAGCGTAATGCTGCAAATAATCCAGACCCAACTCATAGCGCTCCATCATCAAGATCACTCCGGCGACCCCTTCGTTACTTTCCAGTTGGAGCGGCAGCCGCCCGATAAAGTTGGCTTTGTTATCGGCCAATTCTTGGACGCTCACCGGCTCGGTGACAAGGCGGCGAATCTCGCCTCGAATAGCCTCTACCGCAGCCTCCACATTGGCCGGATTCACCCCGGCGACCACGCGCCACGCTCCCGGCCCTATGCCCCCATCAAGGCGGCTGAAACTATAGTAGGCCATGCCGCGTTTTTCGCGCACCTCCGCGCCGATCCGCCCGTACATGCCAAATACGCCCAGAATGTTATTGGCAAGGTTGGCGGCGTGCCAATCCTCGGCGAAGCGCGACGGCCCCGGCGTACCCCAAACTAGATCAGATTGGCTCTTGCCGGGCATGGTGTGAATCTGGGTCTGTACCGCCTGCGGAGGGGCCAGCGACGGCAGATCGGGCAGCGGAGGCTGGGTGGGATTCTGCCAATCGCCAAAATAATCCTCGACCAACCGGATCGCAGCCTCGGACTCTACGGCTCCGACAATGACGATCATCATACCGGAAGGGCCGTAAAACTGGCGGTGAAAGTCCAGCAGGTGATCGCGCCGGATGGCGGAGATCGTCTCGACTGTGCCATCGGTTGAATAATGGTAGGGATGATCGGCCGAATAAACCAACTCGCGGAACAGCTTTCCGGCCATATAGCGTGTATCTTGCTCATGAATTTTCAGCGACGTGAGCAGCTGCCCGCGCAGGCGATCGAGCTGCACTTCTGGAAACACCGGGCGGCGCAGCGCTTCGGCCAGCAGTTCGATTAACATGGGCAGGTCTTCAGCCAGACTTTTGCCGCTAAACCCGGCAGTATGCCGCCCACCGCTGATCCCCAGGCTCGCCCCATTACTCTCTAACAATTCATGGATCGCCGTAAAATCACGCTGTTCTGTGCCTCGCATCAACATAGAGGCGGCGAAGGAGGCCAGCCCCAGCGTATCAGGAACATCGAACAAGCCGCCTGCATTAACCGAGCCGGTGATGATGACGGATGGCGCATAATGGTTTTCGCGCACCAATACCACAATCCCATTGGGCAGTTCGCGGCGGACAATATTCGCCGGACCGGGTAAGGTGTTATTGTTTGCTGCCATCAACCCCTCCTTGTTCGTCGGGAGCAGGAACAAACCAACCCACCGTCCGCTGCGAACGGCGCAGATAACGCTGCGCGGCGTCTTGTACCTCTTCCAGGGTTACCGCGTCGAGATGCTGCAAATAGTGTTCGTACCAGGAATAACTCGAAAAATTCTCCGAGAAAGCCAACCAAAACGCCTGCCCGGTGACACTTTCTGTCCCATAGGCAAACAGCGCTTTAGCCTGTTTTTTGGCTTTATCCAGTTCGACCTGGGTGATATCTCCCCCCGCCACCCGGTCAATTTCTGCATCCAGCGCGGCCTGGACTTCTTCAAGCGTCCGCCCATCGCGCACCGTCGCCGTGATGCTGAACAGGTGGGGATCAATCGAAGGATTCATACCTCCCCCGACCCCTGTCGCCAGCTCCGACTCGACCAGGGCTTTATACAGGCGCGAAGTCCGGTTGCCAATGCCATTACCGCCAGGGGCGCTGGCTCCGGCCAACACACTGTCGACTAAGGCGAGCTTAAACCAATCGGGATGTACCGCTTCGGGAGAACGATAACCCAAATAAATATGTGATGCATTACCGGGGCGCTCGACGCGCACAAAACGCTCGCCCTGCTGCGGCGGTTCGGCGCGTGTAACCGATGGCGGCGGTGAGCCAGGAGGAACATCCCCAAAGAGCGACTCGATCCGCTCTAGCATCTGAGCCGTATCAAAATCGCCTACGGCGACGACAATCGCGTTATTCGGACTGTAGTAAGTCCGGTAGTGAGAATAGAGATCATCGCGGGTGATCGTGTGCAGGTCGGCCATATCCCCGATAATCTGGTGGTGGTAAGGATGCACACGGAAAGCTGCCGCGCGTGTTTCTTCAAACAGCCAAAAAGTAGGGGAATTCTCTGATCCCTGGCGCTCGGAAATAATCACCGTGCGCTCAGATTCCACTTCGGCACGATCAAACAAGGCGTTGGTCATACGGTCAGCTTCGGCTTGCAGCGCCAGGTCTATTTGAGCGGCGGGCATCGTTTCATAATAGGCCGTATAGTCAAACGAGGTCTGTGCATTCCATACCCCGCCTTCCCGATCAATCGCCTGATCCAAAAACCCGCCGGGGAACTTCTCAGTCCCCTTAAACATCATGTGTTCGACCCAGTGCGAGATACCCGTCTGCCCGGTACGCTCATTGCGGCTGCCGACCCGGTATAACACCCACCAACTTATTACTGGGGCGGAATGCGCTTCTTTGAGCAGCACCACCAACCCATTATCTAGCACCTGTCGTGTTACCTGGCTGCGCTGACTCTCCATGCTGCCTCCCCTATTTATGCCCTGCCAGAATAGTTTAGCAGGGATGCCTGCGAACGGCATCCCTGCTGGTTGAGCGTTTTATGCACTTGAAGACAAACTCGATCAGGCTTATTGTCCGCTGTAACCGCGCCCAATGCCGCGATAGTCAAAACCAATCGCCCGCATTTGAGCAGGATCATACAGGTTGCGCCCGTCAATCATCACCGGGGTACGCATGGCAGCTTTGATACGCTGCATATCAAGATGCATAAATTCGTTCCAGGGTGTGATCACGATGATTGCGTCCACCCCTTTGACCAGTTCGTAGGGGTCTTTCGCCATTTCCATATAGGGCATCAACCCGGCGGCGACATCCATCGCTACCGGATCATAACCGCGCACTTTCGCACCATGATTATGCAGGTGTTCAGCGACAGTAAGTGAGGGTGCTTCGCGCATATCGTCCGTATTTTGTTTAAAGGCCAGCCCCAACAGCGCCACCGTCCGTCCTTTAACGCCGTTCAGTATCTCTTGAAGTTTGGTCAGCACCAGTTTACGCTGGTCCACATTGATGTCCATAACAGCATTCAAAAGCTGCGGGTGTTTGCCCTGGACCTGGGCCATATAGGCCAGCGCCTTCACATCTTTGGGGAAGCACGATCCCCCATAGCCGATACCGGCTTCGAGGAAATGATGGCCAATCCGTTTGTCGAAGCCCATGCCGCGCGCGACTTCTTTCACATCCGCGCCCAGCGCCTCACAGATATTCGCAATTTCGTTGATAAAACTGATGCGAGTCGCCAGGAAAGCGTTAGACGCATACTTGATCATCTCAGCCGTGCGCAGATCAGTGACGACAATCGGCGCGCGCAGAGGTAGGTGAAGCTGCGCGACTCGTTCAGCTGCGCCTTGATCTTCCGAGCCCAACACAGTGCGATCAGGGCTTGAGAAGTCACTAATGGCCGACCCTTCCCGCAGAAACTCGGGGCAGCTTACCACACTAAATTCAATTGGCTTGGGCTGGTTCTGGCGGATAATATCGGCCACCCAATCGCCTGTCCCTACTGGCACCGTCGATTTGTTGACAATGATCAGCGGATGATCCATCGTGCGCGCCAGCGTTTCGGCAGCCATGCGCACGTATTTCAAGTCCGCTTCGCCGTCTACGCCTTCGGGCGTACCTACGGCGATAAATACAAACTCAGCGTCTTTAAGCGCCTCGGCATAGGACGTGGTGAACGACAAACGCCCCGCCTTGACATTACGCGCCACGAGTTCGGCCAGCCCAGGCTCATAAATCGGCATAATGCCTTTTTTGAGATTGGCGACCTTTTCTTCGCTGATGTCCAGAGCCATGATGCGGTTGCCCAGGTCGGAAAAACACGCGCCCGTAACCAGACCCACATAACCAACGCCAATGACGGTGATATTTTTCATATTGCTTTTCCCTCTAGTTGAATTTCTTATTTGTGATAACTGTCACAAATCGTCTTCAAGATTACCTGTTTTGGAGTAAAATTTCCTCTACGCTTGCCTGACGGCAGGCCACGCAGATTAGCTGCGCTGTCCCAAATCCTGCACAATCAGCCCAGCCACGCGCCGCCCCATTTCGACAGAATAGTTCGTGCCGCGATCCCAAGGGTATACCTGGCTCATACTCGCCAGATATAAGCCTTGAACCGGCGTGCGTTCTTCGGGCAGCAGTTTCGAATGATTGACAAATGGGATAGGCTGGGCATATTTCGTCCGGAACACCCAACGTTTGCGCACCCAATCGGGCGAAAATCCGGGATTCAATTTCGGCAGCGCCCCCATAAACCGCGCCGCGAGTTCGTCATCACTGAGCGAAAAATACTCATGATCGGCGGGGACATAATCGCCGCAGTATACCAAATGATCGCCACCGTAATGGGACCGATCCATGTAGTTGGTGTGTTCGATCAGCGCCAGGAAGGGAAACTCACCATTCGATTTGTTATTGGGATCGCTGGCCGGAAGCGCCAGCCAATAGGTATCATCGGTGAGCAACTGCTGTTTGAGTGCCAGAATCACCACAACCGCACCCGAACTTTTGAGCGCGCCTAACTTCGTGCCATATTCCGCCGGAAGATCGGGGGCCAGACGCACTAACATCTGCGGTGAGGAGGTGAACAACACAGCATCGAAGGTTTCTTGCTGGTCGCCTACACTGACCACCATACGCCCCTCAGCAGATCGTTCGATGCGCTGGACGGGCGAATTCAGATGGATTTCGGCTCCCTGATTCTTGATCCAGTTGGCGAGCAGTTCCAAAAAAGCCTGAAAACCGCCCTCAAACGTCCCTAAACTGGGCGTGCGCTTATAAATACGCGCCCAGAGCCAGGCCATATTCACCTGATTATAATAGGGGCCAAACTTGGCGATCAGCGCTGGTTTCCAGAGCGTTTCATACGCCTCGTTCCCCATATAACGCAGCAGCCACGCTTCGGCGGTGACGCGCTCCATCGGCATCCAGTTTTTAAAGAATTTGAGATACAACCCCGCCAGCCCAAACCTTATCTTAGAAGGCCAGGAAAGTGGCAGACGCAGCCCCGCCACAACGGTATTGGGACGATACGCCGAATAGTTTTTGCTGCCATGCCGAAAAGATGAATAGGGTTTGCGAAAGATCAGTTTATCGCCCGCACCGAGTTCTTTGACCAGATTCAAAACCGATTCATCGTTGGCAAACCAGTGATGATAAAATTTCTCAAGGCTCCAGTCCCACCCCTCATCACGGAACCCGGCAGCCAGCCCACCGACTTCGGTTCCTGCTTCATAGAGATGGACCTCGATCCCTTTTTGAACAAGATCATAGGCGGCGGACAAACCCGTCGCGCCTGCCCCCACAATAGCCACACGCAGCATCAGAATGTTCCCTCACAGTGTATTATCAACAATCAGGCGATCTCTTGGGTGACGGCTGCCCGCGCCCGGCCAAAATCACCCCACCCTAACCCCTGGCGGTATAAAAACCAAAAGCCTAACAGCGTGATCGGCAGCCACAGCGCCGCGTGCAATACCAGTGTGTAGGATGCCGCCACCGATTCTTTCACTCCATAGGCTGTGAGTGTTTTGATGCCGGGGGTGTCGAAGGTGCCTACATAGCCGGGTGAGGAGGGGAGCGTCGTCGCCAGATTCACGACCGCTGTCATCACCATCAGCACAAAAAAGCTGACGCGGAAATCGAAAGCGTGCATCACGAACCAGTATTTAGTGGTTTCGGTCAACCAGATAAAAATGGACGAGACGAGCGTCATCAGCAGGTCTTTGGGGCGGCGCAGGTTTTCGAGGCCGGTCATGAAATGATCGGCCAAGCCGACCGCCAATTCGTTCAGTTTTCCGGGCAGAAGCCGATTAAAAACACTCGTATACAAACGCCGCATTTGGGCCGGGCGCAGCGCCATGACCAGAAAAATCAGGAACGCGCCCCAAAACAACAGCGTGGAAAAAAAGACAATATCTCGCAACCAGCCCGCTTTAAAGTCGGCAAAGGGCAGCGCAACAAACACAAAAATCAGCATCACCAGCCCATCAAAAATGCGCTCAATCACTATCGTCGCCAGGCTAGCGGAAATATTCACGCCTTCGTTGCGCTTAAGCACATAGGCCCGGATCACTTCTCCGGCGCGAAACGGATACACGTTATTTCCCATATAACCGATGACTACCACCGGGAATAATTTTTGAAGAGGGACAGCCTTGATCGAACGAAGAAGATAATGCCAGCGCCAGGTTCGTCCCCAAACGGCCAAAAAATAGACCGCCGCCCCGGTAAGCAGCCATCCCAGGTGAACCTCGCGCACATCGTGCCAGACATCTGACAACTTGAGGCCACGCAGCCCAACATACATAAACACGGCGCTGATGCTGATCCCGAACAACAGCATAATCAAACGTTGCAACGAAACCACAGAACGTTGAGTATTCAAACGAAGATGATCCTTTCGGCAAACCCAAATCGCGCGGGCGGCATTTTAGCGCAAGCGAGTTTGCCGCGCATATTCTGATTCCTGCTACCAGTCTTACACCAGCAGGCGGCAAATTCCCTACCCGGCGGCACTGCTCAATCTCTGAGACAACACGCTAAGACAAAATGAGATAAGAAAAGACAAAAAACACAAAAAAAGAGCGACTTAGATCACAGCCGCTCCTTTAAGTAAGTATTCGCCTGTTTAAAAAGCCGAATCAAGATTCAGCGGGAGCAGACTCAGGAAGCATACCGACAAGAACACGCTCCAAAGCCATCGTATGACTGCACACGCCGCGTGATTTGAAGAAGCTGCAATCACACTGCCATTGACCGGAATCATAAGTCACGGTGTGCGGATTATTATCACCATCGAACGTAACAAGAAACGACAAAAAGTGAATGCGGGTGCGCTCTTCGGCATAACGTTTGGCTTTTTCGATCTTGCCGATCATCCCGTAGTCCATGTGAATATCTCTCCTCATCAATATAACTAAAGAACCAATAAGCAAAAAAGCACACTGCGGTATCCCAGCGTGCTTTCTATGCGCGAGTCAGTAAAACTAATCCCTTTCAATATCAGGGATCGACAGAGAGCTTTGTTGTGCCGGCGTGCGGCAGAGAACACCTTACCTCCTTATGGCATTGAGAATAAATTTATCTTTAGACCAGTATAAGAGAAGTCCCCTACCCCTGTCAATCTACGGTTTGATGAACTTTGTGCAGATTGCCTAGGGCACATCTAACACCGTTAATGTCGCTCCGCCAGGCAGCCAAACGTCCAAACTAATTTGGAAAGCCTGCACATTTTCACGCTTGAGCGTGCCGCCTTCCAACAGGTCGTAACGCAGTGAATCGTATTGGTAACGCGGACTGCCGTATGTCTTTAGAATCAGGGCCATGTCCTCCGCAATTGAAACTGAGACATTTCCTTGATCCGTCTTCAGCTTGCCCTGCGATACATCCAGGCGGGGCAATTCGACGGTGAGATCGCCGCGCTCAACCGAAAAATCAAACTGCTCGACGCGCAAGGGGCGCAGGTCGGCAGTAATATCGCCCCGGCTGCTGGTCAGAGTGAACAACTCGATC
>JACRBK010000270.1 GCA_016234525.1 Chloroflexota bacterium | reverse complement strand
TTCGACGGAAACAGAGGGTCTGATTTCTAACCCTGAGTTTTCAAATCTGATCAGGGATGCGCTGCGCGATTATTGGGGCGGTCCCAAATTAACCGAAAGCGAATTGTTGAAACTGAATATCGTCTGGCGCGAGATGGAACAGGCCGACGATCATAACCCGGTACGGGCGCTGCGGACCGTGTTAGCCCAGGCGATTGAGAACCTGAAACCTGAGGGTCAGCGTAGCATGACCACCAGTGAGTGGATTTTATACAATATTTTGGAAATGAGGTTTTTGCAGGGGCGTAAAGTGTTGGACGTAGCATTGCGCCTGGCGATGAGTGAATCTGATTTGTACCGTAAGCAGCGGGTGGCGATTGAAGAAGTTGCGCATCAGATCGAAGAAATGGAACGTAACTGGATCGTCAGCCAGCAGACATCGGCTTCAGCTCCGCCATCAAACGGCGCAAATCACATTGCCGGGAAATGATGCCGTTAGCGAACCATATCAGTGATGAGCGTTTGACAAGGATTAGCCCCATTTTCTATAATGAGAACGTTATGATGGTTGAGTTGTAACTTCAACTCCCCGTACTGATTTTGTATTTTGTAAATATAAAGGTTGAGGAACGGAAGGCTATGACTACAGAAGCGCGAAATTACGGCTCATCTCCACCTCTACCCCCGGATGAAGGTTATTGGGAAGCGTTGTTGCAGGAGGGGGAATTTGCTACTGGGGAAGTGTCTCTACATCGAAAGGACTCTCCCTGGGACGATCTCGAACCGGACTCAACCGGGCTGGCGCAGCGCACCCCATTTGGAGGGGCGCAGGCTGATTGGGAACAGGTTCAGCAGGTTTTTGATACTGACACTTCCGTGACATTAAACGTCGTGGGTTATAATCGTGGCGGGCTGTTGGTCGAATGGAACAGCTTACGAGGCTTTGTTCCAGCCAGTCAACTGGTTGATTTTCCGGTGATGGCCGACAGCCGGGTGCGCCGCGATGTGCTGGCAAATCGGGTCAGCCATACTATCAATTTGCGCGTCATTGAACTGGATCGCACGCAGAATCGTTTGATTTTGTCTGAGCGGGCGGCGCAAGTTCAACCCGGCACGCGCGCTACGGTGCTGAAGACGATTAGAGAAGGCGATATTTGTTCCGGCCAGGTGACGAACTTATGTGATTTTGGTGTATTTATTGACCTGGGCGGGCTTGAGGGTCTGATTCATATCAGTGAGTTAAGTTGGGGACGGGTTGGACATCCGGGGGATATTCTGAAACGAGGCGATACGATCCAGGTGTATGTAATGAGTGTGGATCAAAATCAAGAACGTGTCGCCCTCAGCCTGAAACGCCTTCACCCTGATCCCTGGCAAACGGTCGATCAGCGTTACAAACTCGGCCAAATGGTCGAGGGTCTCGTAACTAATGTGGTCGATTTTGGGGCATTTGTGTGTATTGAAGAAGGTTTGGAAGGTCTAATCCATGTATCTGAACTGGCCGAGGGACATTTTTTGCACCCGCGTAACGTAGTGCAAGAAGGGCAAAACGTCCGCGCCCGCATCTTAAATATCGATGGTCGCGCTCGCCGGTTGGGATTGAGTATGCGGCGTTAGCCGCCGCGCGTGAATACCATTGAAAATATAAACAAACCCTGTACAGCGGTAAAATCGTGGTACAGGGTTTGTTTGTGGAGGAGCAGAACATGAATTTTCACCATACAAAGTTGTTCAGCACTTACAGCATCGTTGCTCGCGATCCGGCTACCGGGCAGATGGGCGTTGCGGTCGAAACGCATCAGATGTGCGTGGGAAGTATTGTGGGATGGATGCTGCCCGGTGTAGGGGCGGTGGCGACGCAGTCACTAGTGAATGTCAGTTTTGGCCCGGTTGCTCTGGCGATGCTGCGTGAAGGTGTCGCCGCGCCGAAGATCATCGAAGGTCTGGTGGCTTCTGACCCTGGCGCAGACCGACGGCAGGTGGCGGTAGTCGATGCACAGGGGCAGGTTGGCGCGTGGACCGGCAGCGGTTGTATTGCGCAGGCAAGTCACCATATGGGCGAAGGGTACAGCGTTCAGGCCAATATGATGACGAATGCGACAGTCGTTCAGGCGATGGCGACAGCGTATGAAACTACCAGCGGCGATCTTGCGCAGCGTATGATGGCTGCTTTGGCGGCAGCGCAAGCCGAAGGTGGCGATATTCGTGGGATGCAGTCGGCAGCGCTGAAAGTGGTTCCTGGCGAGGTCGGCCAACCCGATTGGCATACAGACTATGATCTGCGCGTCGATGAACACGAGAACCCGGTTGTTGAACTGGCGCGATTGGTGCGGCTGCGTCGTTCGCAGGTGATCGATCAACGAGGATATGAAGCGCTCAAGGATGGGAAACGTGATCAGGCCCTGGCCCTGTGGGCCGAGGCGCGTGCATTAGCCCCTGAGTTAGAAGAAACGGGTTATTGGCAAGCGATGACTCTGGCTGATACACACGCCGATATTTCAGCCGCTGCCGCCATCTTGCGCCCGGTCTTAGCCAGCGATGCGCGCCGGGAACATTGGATCGACCTGATCCGACGTTTGCAGGCTTGTGGTTTGTTAGAACGCGCCGGGGCTGCCGAAGAATTGATTGCCGCGTTAGGTTAAGGCACTGCTGAGGGGACTATCTTGAGTACAAACACCAAAGTTTCACTCTCTTTCAAGGGGCTTCCCTGGGTGGTTGGGGGATTGGCCTATTATCTATTTTTGCGGCCTCAGATGCGTAAATGGGGGACGCTGTTAGGAGAATCACAGCGCCGCCTCCCCGGTGATGAACTGGTTCCCGCCCCCAACTTTCTGATGACGCACGCGCTCAATATTGACGCGCCACCTGAGGCAGTCTGGCCCTGGATCGCGCAGTTAGGGCGCGAGCGTACCGGCTATTACAGCCTGGACTTTTTGTATAACCAGGGTATTCCCAGCGTCAATTTTGTTCGTAAAGACATTGCGGCTCCCGAAGTCGGGATGGCATTGGACGGCGGTTTTACATTGATGGAAGTCGAACTCTGTCGGAAATACTTGTTCGGCGGGTTTGAACTGGATGCTTTGCCCGGCGTGTTCCAGGATGTGAGCGTGTTATATCTACTCGAACGGCGGCGCGATGGCAGTACACGCCTACTGGTGCGGCGGCGCGGGTTTGGTTACGGGCTGTCTGGAACCGTCTATAACCTGGTGTTCGAAGTGGTCTATTTTGCGGGCATGATGGAGCAGCTTGGGAAAATCAAACAATATGCCGAAAGCATGACGCACCTTAAATCCTGAGGCTTGCAACTTTAGCCGTCCCTGCGCGTAAAAACGGATAGCAGAATCGGACTAAATCAGAAGGAGAGGGTGATCGTGAACGCCTCAAAACGATTGTATCGTTCTACTCAAGATCGGATGTTTGCGGGTGTATGCGGTGGCGTTGCGGGTTATCTTGATGTTGATCCCACCCTGGTACGGCTGTTTTTTGTGGCGCTGACTTTGATGGGTGGACCAGGCATTATCATCTACCTTGTGTTGATGCTTATTGTGCCGGAAGGTCCTGATGTGCAGCAGCAGAAACGCAAACACGACGAAGAAGATGATCTTTCAGATTCGCCTGAAATTTAGGCTTCACCTGGCAGTGATCTAATGCAAATCGACAGGAGCACCAGCTAAAACCGCGCTCCTGTTTTGTTTTATGGGTTTAACCGCTCTTTTTCTGCCGTCGCCTTCATTTCGGCGGCTCGCTGCTGAATGTCACGTAGATAATCTCCATGCAGCGGGTATTTCACCAGCAGCACGATCCCGACGATCAGCCCAATAATGGGCAGCAGCGATGAGAAAGCGCGAATAATGTTTACAACAGCCTCAGGTTGGGTGGTCAGATCTGAGTCATAACCGGCCATCGCCAGCCCTTCGCCTAACATCAATCCAGCCAGAGCGGGGGGGAAACGATAGATGAAACCCAGAATGCCCCGATAGGTCCCTTCGCGCCGCTGACCGGTTTTTACATAATCTTCGTCGACCACTTCTGCAAATAACAAATCCGGTCCCAAGATCGACCCGCCGATCGCAAAGCCAATCATCGTTAATACCACCCCAGTGGCGATCAGGCTGTGGGTAATCAGCAGAGGAACAGTAAAGAGCGCTGCGATCAACATTGAAGCCAGCATCGACAGGCGTGTACCGCGCTGCCGGATGATAAACTGCCACAAGATCACTGATAATCCTGATGTGGCAAACATAGCGGCTAACAAGGTCGATAACTGAGCTTCTTTGGCACGCAGTACCGTTTCTGCATAGAACGGCAGCGCGGCGGTGATCACGGCTAGAATGAAGCGCACGATAAAGTTGATTCCTAACACGATCATGAATGTGCGGTTGGTGAATACCACCTGCATTTGTTCGCGCCAACTGGGCGATGGTTGGTCAGAAAAGGCCGGGTTTTCTTGTATCCCGATCAGCGATACCAGATACATGATCGCCGTCAGACTGCCCCACAACAGCGCCAATGCTGTCCAGCCAAAGTGCCCATAAATCGTCGGTGTAAGCGAAACCGCCACCCCATTCCCTAACACGAATCCGATCAATTGGCGGGTGCTGGCTCCGGTCGCCCGTTCGGCTGTACCCTGGTACATTTCGGGGAACAAGGCATCCTGGTTGAGGGTAACAATCGATTGCAGCAGGTCATACAGGCTGATGATCGCCAGAAAATAGACCATAAGGGCTGTCGGGTTACTCTTGTCGAAGGGGGGCAGCCAGATCAGCGCAAACGCGATAGCCACCGGGATCGCCAGCAGCCCAATATAAAACTTGCGCCGTCCCCAGCGGGTGTGGGTGCGATCCGAAATGGATCCGGCAATCGGATCGTTGATCGCATTCCAAAATCCGAAAGCAAACCAGCCCCGCCCGACCCACTGCGGCGGCAGTCCTTGAACATCCGTATAGAAATACTGGATGAAAGTGTTAAAAGTAGAATAGGTCAGTTGTCCGGCGGCATTGCCAAAACCATACAGGACGGTGCGCCAAAAAGGAAGCGCAGCCGGGGAATGTTCTGGTTGAGCAGGTGTGTTTTGTTGTGGTTGATCCACTCGGTTTCCCTTAGAGCACACTCATAGAGAGGCGCACGCTGGCGCGCTCTGGCGAAAGATCATTCGGCTATGGATTCAACGATCAGTTGGCTGCGCGGACGAGAGTCAGCGTGAGGATATAAGCCCCGCTGGTTTGTCCTTGTTCACGGTCAAAACGTGAGGCGACCAGAATATACATGCCATCGCGCGGCAGGGTGAAATCGTTAATCACGGCATCCTGACTGCCCCCGCCGTCATCGTCAAACGTGATCTGTTTGCGATCACTGTCATACAGCGTCACTAGCGAATCAAGATCACTGGATACGCGCTGCATCGCAATTCGAACCACATCGCCTTGCTGCCCGATAAAGACGTATTCTTCAGAAACCGTTTGATTGTCAAGCTGGCCGGTCATGGTGGCCCCATACGCAATTTCAAGCGCGCGCCCACCCACGATCCCGGCGCGCCCGTCAAGTTTAATCGCAAAATCTCCACTGGTCCCGCCGCCCCGTTTTTCGCTGCTGGTCGCCAGTAAATAATACATTCCGTCGGCGGGCAGGGTGAAGGCCGCGATCCGTGCCTCTGACCCATCGCCTGTATCGTCATCTTCCTTGATCACCGTAAGGCTGGCATCAGCCAGTTTAAGCAGCGGGTCGAGATCGCCCGCCTCAGTAGAGAGTGTCGTGGTGATCACATCGCCGCGCCGCCCCTCAAATCGATAGTAGCGGGTTAGAGTTTCTTCATCAACCGTTCCGGTAAGGGCCAAACCATAGTCGATCAACCGGGCAGTTTCGGGCGCTTGTCCGAGTTCTTCCGGCGGAATTTGTTCCAATGACAGCACATAACTCCCTTGGGTGTCTCCGGCCTCGCGTCCAAAACGAGTGGCCACGATCAGGTAAGTGCCGTCTTTGAGGATTGTATAGTTGGTAATCCCTGCATCCAACGTGCCTTCGGCTAGTGGATCATCATCGTTGGAAGTGATGACGATCCCGTCCGCCGTAGCCAGGTCCAGATGCGGATCAAGATTGCCGGACGTTCGCTGCATCGTGATATTGATGACATTGCCACGTTGGGCGCGCATAAAATAAAAAAACAACGGCTCCTCACCCGTGATGCGGCCTATCACACTGCTGCCATAGCCCAGAGTTGTGTTTTCACTGGCGCCGCTGCTGCCCACCTGTTCGAGCAGTAATTCATATTCGCCGCTCGTGCTGCCGTGTTCTTGCCCGAAGCGGGTGGCGATGACGAAATAGCGAGCATTTTGGGGAAGGCGCTTGAAGCCGATCTCCGCATCGATACCGGTTCCGTCATCATCGCTCAACGCCAGAATTTCTCCGTGTTCGTTCATCAACAATAGATAAGGGTCCAGGTCGCCAGAGATCCGCGTCATGCGGACGGCGATCACGTCGTTGGCCTGCCCATTGAATGTATAAATCTGGCGGAAGGTCTGATCGTCTAGTACACCCGTCACCGCCTCACCAAAAGACAGGGGAGTCCCTCCCTGATGCTCATAGTCGGCGGTGGCGTGGGGAAATGGGTGTTCGATCCCGGACAGCGCCGCTGCCCAGAGGATGATCACTAAGAGGGTTTTTAACCAGTTTCGGGTTGCCCCATTTCCCCACGACATACGTTTGTTCCTGAGTTTGATTACGGTAGCTGATTGAGCGTAACAATAAACGTGCCAAACGTGCTTTCCCGGTCCAGGCCATAACGATTGACCGCGATCAGGTATTTGCCACTTTCGGGCAGCACAATATCAGTGAGTGCCGCTTCATATGTTCCTCCGGTGGGGCTGTCGTCGTTGCTGGCGATTTCGATCCACTGATCGCCGACCGAACGATAGAGATGAGCTACCGAGTCGAGATTGCCGCTGATGTTGTCAATCTCGATATTCACCCTATCGCCTGCTGTGCCGTTAAATACGTAAAAAACGATATACTGCGCGTCGCTGATTTCACCCACTTCTGTTTGCCCATAGGCGATGAGTTTGATTTCCGGGGTGGACTGTACAGAGGGTACTTCCGGTTGGTTTTCATCCAACCGGGTCAGTGTGAGGCTGAAGGTGCCTGTCGTCGGGTCTTCCTCTGGCCCGACATAGCGCGAGGCGATCAGCGTGTATACGCCGTCGGCGCTCAGTTCTGTGCTGATTTGCGAATTGCGGATCACACCGGGATCAATATCGTCGTTGGCTTCTAAGACGGTTCCGTTCGCGTCTTGAAGTTCCAGGTAACAATCCAGGGTTGAGTCGGGTGCGGCTTCCATCAAAACCTGGATTCGGTCGCCTGCTGTGCCAGCAAATGTGTATATCTGGCTGATATTCTCCTCGTCAATCACGCCCGATACCGTCGCCCCATAATTAATAGTCTGCGGTCCTTCGGTGACTGGTACAATCGGAGGCTCTACTGCTGTATCGGGTTGAGTGATGGCGAGAATATAACCGCCGCCTGTCCCGCTGGCGGGGCCAAATCGCGGAGCCAGCACCACGAGATACGCGCCAGTTTCCTGAATGGTCATCCCGGTGAGCGACCCGGTTCCACTCGAAAGAATTTCATTAAGATTTTCATCCGCCAGGATCAACACTGAGTCTAACCCCGGATCGGTGGTTACCGAGATGTCTACCAGGGTTCCCTCGTTTGCCGAGAAACTATATAACGCTGCGGCAGTGTTAAAGGTTGCTTGCAGCGGGGCATCCGGCGTTAGCGGAATCGTGTTCAACTGCCGGAGCAGAGCGGCGCTGTCTATCTCGACTTCAACGGGAGGGGTATTGGTGGTACCTTGAGGGCCGCTGAGTGTCAGGGTGTAAGGCCCGGCTGAGGTGCCAGCGTCTTGATCAAAGCGGGTAGCGACTATCGCATAGTACGCAGTGCGGGGCAGGGTGAATTCCAGGCGAGAATCGCGTTCTACGCCGTCTACGAGGTCATCATGTTCCGCTAGAGGAATACGCGCATCATCCAACAGGATCAGCAGTGGATCTAGCCCATTTGGATCATCTGGATTTTGGCCTTGCAGGTCCACTGTGATCGCGTCTCCTGTCCGGCCCTTAAACACATAAATATCCATGAACCGGATATCCGAGAGTTCGCCTTCTACTGTCTCGCCGTAGCTAATCGGTGGAAAAGCGGCATAGTCGTCGGGTAAAACAGGTTCAGTCTCAGGGGCTTCAGTAACCGACGGTTCAGGCGTGGCTGCATCGACAAGAGGGACAGCGTTGGATCTGAGTTCCAATACATAACTACCGCTGGTTGTGCCGCGTGCTTGCCCAAATCGTGCTGCCATGATCAGATAGATTCCATCGGCGGGCAGTGTATAGCTGATCAAGGCGTTTCCATCATTACCGCCGCTGTCGTTATCTTCATAGAGTAGTTGACCTGCGCTGTCGAGCAGGTACAGATAACTATTTAGATCGCCCCCGGCGCGGTTCATCAAGATCGTGACATTATCCCCTGCCGATCCCCGAAAACGATAGGTAACGGCAGGAATATTGACATCGACGTTTCCCCGCTGGCTCTGGTTATAGCCGATCTCAATGATATTATCGGAGAGGGCAGGACTGGCGCTCACATCAAGAATGAACCCATAACTGCCCCCAATGCTGTTGGTATCGGGCAGAGATACCGACAAAAAGAAGAGTCCGGCCTCAGCCGCGATAGTTTGTAATCCACTGCTGGATGCGGTGCGGGTAATTTCGTTGAATGCTGAGTTGTACAACACAAGCAAGGGGGTAAAAGTTCCCAATGCCTCTGGAGTAATGGCGATCTGATCGCCTTCCTGAGCCTCGAACCAGTAAAATCGCAGCGCGACCTGGCGAGTCAAGGTATCTTGAAGCGTGGCCCCCGGCTGAAGTTTGAGCAGCCGCACACTATCACCCTGCACGACCGGCGTATCCGATTGGCCTGCTGGGGTAGGGGTTATTTCGGGCAGCGCCGCTTCTGCCGGGGTAGCAGAAGGTAATGTGGGGACTGTCTGAGTATCTCCCACCGCTGCCGTCAAATTTAGGCTAAAAGTACCACCGCCCTCTGCTGTCAGTCCTCCGGCACTGGTGGCCTGGATCAGATAACGCCCGGCAAGCGGAATCACGAAAGTAAGGCGGGCATTGGGTGTTCCGCCGCTGTTGTCGTCCGTTGCCAACGGGACGCGATTAGCGTCATTCAATACGATAAATGGGTCCAGCATTCCTCCCGTGACAATCATTGTCAGGGTGATCACATCCCCTGTCTGGGCGTCGAATGCATAAAAAATGCTGGGTTGAGTACTGTCAATTTGCCCATCTACCGTTTGTCCGTAGACCAGGATAATCGGATCACCCTGCTGCCAGGGGGCGGCCTGCGCTAACGGAACCAGACCGATCAGGGCTGCGCAAAGAATAAGTAAGCTCACGTTTTTGTGAAACATAGTCGTATATCCTCCAATCCCGTCCATGATTTTACGGTACGGGTTATCGCACCGCAAGCTTGGCGATTTGATTTGGTGGCCGACAGCGATTTGTCTTGCATAATTTGTTCGTGTACAATGCTTGACAGCACTTGATTCACCGGATATGGTTCTGCTGCGCATAGTGCAGCTTGGAGAGAAAGGCGAGACTCTTTATGATCAAGCGCCTTGTGGGTCAATTTAATATCATTGGTAAGGCGGTTCTAGGCTCGCTTGCGCCGTCACTGTATCGCCTGGCGTTTGTGCTGTTTGGCTTGTTGTTAGGGCTGGTTTGGGCCTACAGCTTTGATCCGATCAAATTCAAGGATGCCGAACCAGTTCATCTGGCTGATGGTTACAAAGATCAATGGATCAAAATGGCCGCTGTTGAATATGCCAGTTCAGCGGATACGGAAGAAGCCAAACAAAAAATCGTTAAGGCGGGTGTGTCGCCAGACATGATCCAGGATTTGATCAACGACAATCAGGCGACGGATCCCCAGCTTGCAGGCCAGCTACAGGCGCTCTTGCAGGTGGCAAACGATAACGAATCCCAGGCCAACAAACAAGCAGATAAGGTTGAGAGTGGATTTATTGGCACTGTGCTTGGCCCCGTCGCTTGTTTCTTTGGGGCAGCAATAATCGGTATTTTGTTAGCTTTAGTGTTTACCTTCTACTTCACCCTTCCCATTGGCAAATGGGCCAGGCCTAAAGCGGGCCAGGTTGCCGCCGGGGGCGGGCAGGTGGGCGTAGGTGGAACTCAAAAAGCCGCCGCAGAACAGAAGACCGACTTTAAGGCGGCTGGTGAAGTTCCTCCCGTCAGCCAACATATGTCAATCTATATTCTTGGTAATGATCTCTACGATGACTCATTCGCTATCGAAACGCCCGAAGGCGCGTTCCTCGGTGAATGTGGATCAGGGATCTCCGAGACGATTGGCGTGGGCAGCCCCAAGAAGGTGACAGCGGCTGAGGTCTGGCTGTTCGACAAGAATGATATTCGCACTGTGACCAAAGTCTTGATGTCAGAACATGCCTTTAAGGATCAAGCGCTGCGGTCCAAACTGGCGCCGAAGGGGGATGCTGTGATGGTGGCCCCTGCGATGGTCACCACATTGGAAACGCAGACTCTGCGCGTCCAAATTCGGGTGGTGGACCTGCAATATGGAGAAGGCTCTTTGCCGCCTAACAGCTTCTTCGAGCGCCTGACGGTAGAGATTGCCGCATGGCCCAAAGAAGACGTGAGTGGAACCGGCAAATCACAGCCCCCGGATACCTCTGCTGCCTTTGGTGATACGGCTGAACTGCTGAACTACTGATCCCGCGATCAGGATGATAAATAAAAGGAACCTGCGCCAACCGCAGGTTCCTTTTATTGTCTGAAATGCCTGGTCTTTGTTTCAAGCGCGCCGGTGATGCCGCGCGTTACCGCGTGATTTTGATAATCTTGACCACCCATTCACCATCAGGGGTTTTTACGCGGACCTTGTCCCCTTTATGGCGTCCCATTAAGGCAATTCCTAACGGGCTTTCATTGGAAATTTTGCCATTGCGCGGATCCACTTCGGCAGCTCCCACGATCCGGTAGGTTTCGGGGTCTTCGCCGTCAGCCTGTACGGTGACTGTTGTCCCCGGCTGAACCTGAGTCGGCGCTCCAGATTCGTTTTCATCAATAATCACGGCAGTGTGCAGCAGTTTTTCGAGGTATAAGATTCGTCCCTCTAAAAACGCTTGCTGTTCTTTGGCGTCGTGATAATCGGCATTTTCCGACAGATCACCCTGGCTGATCGCCTCTTTAAGCAAGGCGGCCAGGGCCGGGCGTTTTACTGTGAGCAGGTCTTCTAACTCGGCGCGAAGATCGGCTGCACCTTTCGCAGTCAGATATTGTGTCTCTTCGGACATGTGTTGTTTACCTCAAAATGAAGATGGTACAAGTTTAAGACAAATTAGATTTTATTCAACCCCGATCTTCTTTAGGGCCGGATAAAAGGATCAAACAGCCTCTGCCATTCTTCTAGGGCGAACCGATCCGTCATCCCGGCGATGTAATCGGTGACAGCCCGGTGTAGTCCGCGCTTGTCGGCGGCTTTTTGAACCGAGGGGGGGAGCTGCGCAGGCTCTTTCGTGTACGTTTCGAATAGTCCGGTGATAAATCGTTCGGCTTTGACAGCCATTCGTGCGACCCGGTGATGCCGGTACATCTCACTATACAACAGGTTTTTCAATTCCCGATTCAGGGTGTTGATCGTCTCGGTGTGGATCACAACATTATATGGAAGACGCTGCAAAGCGTCAGAAGAAGGCAAGTCAAGCTTCTCGAGGTTTTTCCCAGTAGCGGTGATCACATCATCTACTTCCAGCCCTAGCAGACGGCGAATCATCTGATGGCGAATCTGCTCACTAAAATTTCGCCCGTCCCAGCCGATTGTCTCTTTGACCATCTGCCAGAGTTGCAGCGGCTCAAGTTGCTCAGTGACCAGCAGACCCGACCGCAGCCCATCGTCCAGATCGTGCGCGTTATAGGCGAGTTCGTCGGCAATATTGGCGATCTGTGCTTCCAGACTGGCCCGCAGGTCAGGGTCAAACCCGGCTGATGTGGAATCACTCACATCGTATTCACTTTCGTGTTTGACAATTCCCTCTCGTACTTCATGAGTCAGATTCAGCCCTGGCCAATGGGGATAACGCGACTCCAGTTTGGTGACAATCCGCAGCGATTGTTTGTTATGATCAAATCCTCCATGCGCCGCCATGAGCTTATTGAGGATTGTCTCTCCTGAATGGCCGAATGGGGGATGACCCAGGTCGTGCGCCAGGCAAATCGCTTCGACTAGGTCTTCGTGCGCGCCAAATGCGCGTGCCAGGCTGCGCCCAATCTGTGCCACTTCGAGCGTATGTGTCAGGCGAGTGCGATAATAATCACCCTCGTAATTCACAAAAACCTGTGTTTTATATTCCAGCCGCCGGAAGGCAGTGGTATGTAAAATCCGGTCCCGATCCCGTTGAAAAGCGGTGCGATATTCAGGTTCGGATTCAGGATATTCACGCCCTTTGCTTTCTCCGCTTTTCAGAGCATAGGGGGCAAGAGTCTGTTGTTCAATGGCTTCAAGCCGTTGGCGCGTGAAAAGCATCTTTTTTGTCCTATCTTGGATAAGCATTTATCTCTCTTGTCAAGATAGCTCAAAATCTCCCTGGATGCAATTCGTTGGGGTAGAATAACTGTCGTAGAAAAAAAAGGGCAGGCCCAACGGCCCGCCCTCGTGAAGTACGATTACGCGCGTGGTCTGCGTTTGGGGAGACTCTGCTCAACCAGTTCGAGGCTGAGATCGCGTGCGGAAGGATCTTTGAGCGCCATGATCTGACGCAGTTCGAGCAGTTGATCGCGCAAGACGGCTGCTTTTTCGAATTCCA
>JACRBK010000269.1 GCA_016234525.1 Chloroflexota bacterium | reverse complement strand
CTTTTACCTGTTTTATAACCCATCTGATGCGCTGGAAACTGCCTATGTACTGATGCTGATCGTCACGCTGGGGTTGGGGCTGCTGGCGGGGATCGTGGCGGTATACAGCTAACGCCGCGCGGAGACGCGAAAAACCACCGGCTGCCAGATCAACCAACCGTCCGGCGTGGTGAAGGGGCGCAGAGAGGCGCGGGCGGCAGCCTCAAACGCGGCGCGCCGATCCACATCCATCGCGCGCACTTCCTCATAACGATCAGTGCGCGCCCGCCAGAACGCGAGATATTGATCAGGATGCAGCGCAATTTTGAGCGGGGCGACTTCGGCGGCATCATCCACGATCAGCCGAGCCTCTGCCAGCCGTTCACGGTAATCGTCCACATCTTGCAGGTGATCGGTCCACAGCGGCGCGAACGTATCGAGCCGCGCCCGCAGCGCCGCCAGCGTTTCGTCCGGCGCATCGACGGCGTGATCAGCCAGCAGATCGGATAACCCCAGGCTGATCGAATCCTCCGGCCCCCATTCCTGGATCACCAGCCGTCCCCCCGGCGCGATCACCCGCCGGATCGCCCGCAGGCTCCGATCAGGATCGGCGGCGTTCAGCCCGAAAGAGGCGATCACCAGGGTGAAGGCTCCCGCCCGCAGCGGCAAACGGTGGAGATCGGCCAGCCCGTAGGATACATTCGCGGTGGGGGGCTGGGTTCGGGTGCGGCGCAGCATAGCCGGGGCGAGGTCGATCCCTATCACCTGCTGCACCAGCGGCGCGATCTCGCGGGCGAGGCTGCCGGTCCCCGTGCCGAGATCAAGCACCCGATCGGTTGGACGCGGCGCGGCATAGGTCGCGAAATCAGCGGAGAGGGGCGCGAGAACGGGATCAACGTCTCGTGCATAACGTTCTGCTGCTGTGTCAAAAAGCCAGCGGATCAGATTCAGGCGCGAGGGGGTTTCATGAATGGGAAACACGGCAAACGGCGCTCACTTCTCCCCTTTCTCTGCGCAGCGGGGAAAGGGGTAAATCCCTCCTACTCGCCGCTCTCAGGAGTCGCTTTGCGCCAGCCTTCCGCTGTCTCTTTGACCAGATGATCGACGACCGCGAACAGCGCTTCCTGGTGTTCGGCCCCGCCATTGATGGCGCGACGATACACCCGCAGTTGGCGATCCGCGCTCGTCCCAGCATCGGCGATGGTTTTGATCAGGCTGACTTCGCTGCGCGATCCGAGTTCGTCGACCACGTCATCCACAATTTCGACCAGTTCTTGGGCCAAAAAACGCATCGGTACTTCCGTCTCAGCGCCAAAATCGATCAGTTTACCGTCAATGCCATAACGCACCGCCCGCCATTTATTCTCGTCAATGAAGCGGTTTTCATAGATGCGCCACGACATATTTTGATTGCGCAGCTTGATCAGCTTGGCGACTAACGCCTGGATCAGCGCCGCGACCGCGATAGCTTCATCCATATTCGTACACATATCACAGATGCGTACTTCGAGCGTGCCGAGATCGGGGTGGGGGCGGGCGTCCCACCAAATTTTGGTCGGATCGCCCAGACTGCCCGTATCACTGGTGGGTTTGAGCGTGTCAGCGCGGCGGCTTAACGACCCTACTTTGCCCATGATATTGACATAGTTCTGGTATTCGGAGAAACTGCCGAACTGCGGCGGGATGCCAGAGCGCGGCATATTCTCAAACACCAGGCTGCGATAACTCTTCAGGCCAGTATCGCGCCCATGCCAGAACGGGGATGACGTGGTGAGCGCGAGCAGATGCGGCAGAAAATAGCGAAGCTGGTTTTCAGTCTCAATCATCAGTTCAAAGGCTTCGGGTGTTTTGCCAAAGCCGAGATGAATATGCATCCCAAAGATCAACAGCCGCCGCGCGGCGTCTTTCATTTCGGTTGCCAGATCGTCATAACGCGCCCCCTCGCTGATCTGTTGATCCTGCCAGCGCGAGAAGGGGTGCGTCGAAGCGGCGACGATCACTGCCCCGGTCTGTTCTGCGACTTCGCATACGGTGCGGCGCAGCCGGATCAACTCCTGGCGAGCTTCTTTGATATTGCGGCAGATGTGGCTGCCTACCTCGATCTGTGACTGCATAAATTCGGGTTTAAGCTGCGCGCCCAGCACCACCCGGCCCCGGTTCATCATCTGCTGCACATACGACGTCAATTCACGCGTTTGTGGATCAATAATCTGATATTCTTCTTCGATGCCGATGGTCAGTGGTGCGGTGGGCATACCCAATTTCTCCAGGCAGTGATCCTATTGCTGCGATCTTCGCGTACTTTATATCGTATTTACCCAAATAGCAATGGAGGTCATTGGATCAACTAGATGAACAAAAGGTGGCTGATCCCGGTTCAGCGCGAATTGTGTTATTCTATGGTTCAGTCTGGTTGCACGGAGTTGGGAGACTATGAGTCAAAATAATGTTACTGCCGGTTTTGCCGCTGGCGCTGCGGCGCGCCCCATCAAAATCGACGCCGATCATTTCGGAATCCGCGTATTGGTTCCTACGCTGACGGTTGCGCTGCTGCTGGTGGTTCATCTCGGCGGGATGGTGGCGGTCGATCGAAGCGTGGAGGGGGTGAATCCGGCGTGCCTGGTGCTGCCCGTGGACCTCGTGGTGTTGTTGGGGGCGGGATATGTGATCGAGCGGATACTCAAACGCCTGATGCCCAGCCGCCGCCGCGCCGAACTGAGCGATACGGCCTTAGCGATCACAGATCGACGGCGCAAACCCGCGCAGATGACATTGATCGATTGGCAGCAGATCGTGAACGTCATGGCGTGGCGCTTTGAAGTGCGCCGCCGGACGCGAGTCCCCAAAGGCTGGTTCTGCCTGGCGGTTCAACTGGTGCAGGACGAAAGAGAAGTGATCCTGTATACCTTCATGTCATCGGCAGAGGCAGAAAAAGTGAGCGGATATAAAAACTTTGCGCGTCTGCGCCCGCGCCGCGAAACTGAGTCGAACACCGATCTGCGCGCTGCCGCCGAGCAGCGCCGTTTGCTGCGCCTGGAAGACGCCCGCTGGCGTGACGGGGCAGAAATTAGCAAAGAGGATTTTCTGGCGATGCTGGCGGTTTTACAGCGCCGTGTACCCGATTGGGATTAGGTTCCAATTTTTATCATTCACGGAGGAAGTGTGATGGCTGATCGGACCGTGAGAGGAATCATCGCAGCAGTGTTGTGTGTCGCCGCGTTGGGGATCATTCCCACCGCGCAGGCCGCGCCCCCGGCACAGGGAACGCTCGCGTTTGACGACGAGCAGCCCCTAACCGGATCGTTAGGAGCGGGTGTAGATCAGGCGTTATTCACCTTTGCGTGTCGTCAGACTGGGGTAGGATCGGTGCATGTCGTCACGACATCCGGTGATCTGGAAGTGCAGATTGCCGTCCTCGATCCGGCAAATCAACCGTTTGCTACCGGCGGCAAGGTGAGCAGTGATCCCAATGTCTCCACCGCCGAAGCATTTGTGAGCGCGGTGGACGGGGAATGCGCAGTGCAGTTAAGCCGGGTAGGGCAGACTCAAGGTGATTATGCGATCCGGCTGCTGCCCGGTTACGCTCAGCTTGACAAGTGGGATACCTTCAATGGTTCTACCGATGGGCTGAATATGTACTGGGAGCCTTATGCATCCGATACGCTGCAAGTCGACACGCTGAACCAGCAGTTATTGGTCAATGTCACCACCGAAAACATGCTGGGGTATGCGGTGCCGGACGGCGAAAATTTGATCTGGTCGGACCTGTATATTCAGGCGGATATTCAGATCGAAGGCGCACCGAGTTACGCG
>JACRBK010000021.1 GCA_016234525.1 Chloroflexota bacterium | reverse complement strand
TTTGATCTGGCGGCGCGCTGGGTGGAATGGGTGTCAGGTTTTGAAGTCAGCCGGGCCGGGTATGAAACCACAGTGCGCTTTGCGCCGGGCGCGATCCCGCTCCTGCCGCGTGTGTTCGGCGAGAGTCTGCGTAACGCCGGGCCGCCCGATCCGGACGGTTGGGTGACGCTGCATCTGACCTTTGAAAACGAAAACGCGGCCTGTTATAACCTGCTCACGTTCGGGACGTGGGCCGAGGTGATCGAACCCGCCGAACTGCGCGATCAAATTGTCGCTGCCGCCGGGCGAGTGATCACGTTTTATACGGCGCGAAATGAGAGGGAGCAGAAAAATCCGAGTCATTTGTAGGGGCAGGGGGATAGGGGGAAAACTGGGCGCGGCAAGCGGTACTCCTACTGGTTAGTCCACGTTGATTTTGTAGGGGCGATGCTTGCGTCGCCCAGGGCTTGCCCTGCCCCTACATCGCCAAATGCTACTCGGACTGACCAGTAGCGGGTGAGGCTGTTCTTAAATTGACGCCTATGGGCGACGCGGCGCCTCGCCTGTACACAAACCCGCTCGACTCCGGCAGCGGGTGAATCCGCCCCGCACTACGATAAGGCGAGCGGGCCAGGGGCAGAGGCGGCTAGAACGTGAGGCTGTGAGGAAATCGAGACGCCCGACAGCCACGCTTCCAACGTGGTGAAAAATTCGGTGGCGCGCGGTTCGAGCAGCGGCAGCCGGATGTCATAGACTCCCTGCGCGAGTGTGATCGTCAGCCACGAGGCGCGCGCTTGTGGCTCGAACTGGATCTGGGTTACCTGCGCACGCGGGCAGTAGCAGCGATCCATGCGGTATGTGTTGATCGATGTTTCACGCGACCCGGTGTAATGATCGCTGATTATGATCAGGTGCTGTTCGGTGAGAATCACGGCGCGGTTCGGC
This sequence comes from Chloroflexota bacterium, assembly GCA_016234525.1. GTDB lineage: Bacteria > Chloroflexota > Anaerolineae > Aggregatilineales > Aggregatilineaceae > JACRBK01. Next base: position 2,105 of record JACRBK010000021.1, on the reverse strand, counting down.
GCTATCGCTGGGCTGAGCAGCCCGCCGCCCTGAATCGCTGGCTCGAACACACCGCCGATTATTTGCTCACCCGGCAGCAGACTCATCATGGAATAGTTAAAGAATTTCAGCGGGAAATGCTGGATCGAGATTTCGGGCCAGGACACGGGCCGCGCCTCCTGGGCCGCGATCCAGGTCCGCACATGGACTAATTCTTTTTCGATATGGCGTGAGCCGACAGAGTTAAATTCTACCTTGATCATCTGGGTTTGATCGCCCACCCGCCACACCAATTCGATATAACTGTACAGCAGCACCGTCACCAGCCGGATCGTTAGCAGATCACTCAGCGGAATGTGAAGGGTATTTTGCGCGTCCAGCCCTTCGACCACCGTGATGTGATCCACACCAAAGGCCAGGGTGCGCGGGGGAGTGCGCCGCCAGCCAAAGGCCAGACTGCGCCCCCAGACGGTGCGCTGGATGGGGTACTGCTGCGAAGGAATATAGAAAATCTGCCGGATCGGGTCCGGCGACTGGACCTGCCGGATCGCTGTTTGGACTGCCTGAGGTAACCCATCGAGCGATGGGATGACGCGCAGAAAATATTCGCAGCCGCGCCGGGTTGACGTTCCACCTGGTTCCAACATAACTGACACTCCGTCAATGACTAACATACCGTCATTTATGAAGTATAATGAGTCTGTCCAGGCGATTCAAGATGGCAAACCGCTGATCTTTTTCATTTCGTCAATAGTGAACCGCCGTCAGTTTTGAACAGGAGTTTGGCCCTATGACGATCCAGCCTAATCGTTTTGAGCGCCGCAAACAGCGCACCCGCCGCCTGCTGCTCGATACCGCCCGCGCCCTGCTGCTCGAACGTGGTTATGACGCGATCACCGTGCAGGAGATCACCGACCGCGCCGACCTGGGACGCGGCACGTTTTATGTCCACTTCAAAGATAAAGAAGAAATTATCTGGACTCTTGTGCAGGAAAACGTGGACGAACTGGACGCGAAGATCGAAGAGATTGCGCCGGGCCGTCCCCTGGAACAGCGAATTTATGGCATCTGGCGGGTGACGTTCGCTCATTTTCAGGCGAATCGTGATCTGGTGCTGGTTGTGTTTGGCAAACAAGGGCATATTGGGTTGGCGAACCGGCTGCACGATTATTTTGTGGAACTGATGATTAACGATCTGCGCGTCGTCCCTGCCGAAACACTGCTGCCGCTGCCTATCGATTACACGGCGAATTATCTGGTCGGCGCGCAGATGCGGATCGCTGTCTGGTGGTTAGAACACGCCCCGCAGTACACGCCCGATCAGATCGCGGCGATGTTTTATCAGATGACCATCCACCATTTGCCCACCGAAGGATAAATCTTCACAAAAAATTAGGTTTAATCTCATGAAAACCTATCAAAAGTGATAGGTTTCTTGAGGTTGAATTAATGTTATGCTCATAAACACTCTAGGGATATAAGAGCGGCTGGCAAAGGGTTGGCAATCGCCAACCCTTTGCTACTGTATGAAGATTAATCTAAAGGAGCATTGGGGAATGAGAACATTAAGCTGTCCTGAAGGCGCGATGACGTTAGGTGTAAACTTTCGCGCGTTTACCGATAACCTGCAAAGCCATGAAGTGACGCCGACCATGGAAAAATATGGTATTGATAATGTCCAACCGGATCAATGGTATCCGGCGTCGCTGCTGCTGGCGGCGCTCAACGATCTGGCGAACAACCCGAATGTGACTTCCAATCTGGTCGCCATTGGGATCGGAGTCGGCACGATTGTTCCGATGCCGTCCAACCTGCGCAATCCAACCTTAGAGCAAGTGCTTCGCGCCTGGAACGGCATTTATCAGGGGATTCACCAGGGCGGAGACGTCGGCACCATCGCGGTAGAAAAAGTCAACGAGCGGCATTTTATCATTACCTTCACCGACATATATCCCGACGATTTTAGTTACGGCATTATCTATGGATATGCGCGCCGGTTCCTGCCCTTAGGGACTCATTTTGTCGTGGCCTACGATGAAGAGATCGCGCCGCGCGATCATGGTGGGCAAGAGGGTTACACCGTCATCCATATCGAATGGGACAAATAACCGCTGGTCCTGAGCGGT
>JACRBK010000273.1 GCA_016234525.1 Chloroflexota bacterium | reverse complement strand
TTTGGGCGCGATCCGGGCATGGCGGAAGCCGGTAACACCGTCATTGCCTGAAGATGGGTTCAGCCCGCACATATCGCGGTACATCCATTCGACGATGGAGCCATAGGCATAGTGGTTGAGCGAGTTCATGCCCGTCGAACTGATCGAGCCATCAGGGTTGAGGGAATTCCACCGCTCCCAGATGGTTGTTGCGCCCAGATTGATGGCGTATAACCACGAAGGGAAATCTTCGTTGAGCAGCAGTTTATAAGCCAGGTCGTTTGCCCCGATAGCCGAAAGCACCCGGCAGAGATAGGGTGTGCCGACAAAACCCGTCCGCAGATGGGTATTATCCTTGTCGAGCCTGGCGATGAGATCGTTCTTCACCCGCTCACGGTGCGCATCTGGTATCAGATCCATGAACAACGCCAGCACATACCCTGTCTGGGTAGGAATGGCCAACCGTCCGGTTGAGGTGAAGTATTCCTTTTGAATCGCTGTCTTGACCTCTGCGGAAAGGTGCCCATAGGTATCCGCTTGCTCCATCTTGCCAAGCACCGCGGCGGCTCGCGCCACCAGTCGCGCCGAATAACAATAAAAAGCCGATGAGATAAAGTCCTCAGGCGTGCCGCCCTTGCGCGAAGTCGGGTCGCTGGCATCCAGTGCCAGCCAATCGCCAAAGTGAAAGCCTTCCGTCCACAGACGCCTGCCGCCGGATGATTCATCGACATCCCTGATATAATCCACCCAGGCGCACATACTCTCAAACTGCTGCTCTAGAATGCCGATATCACCGTAGAACTCATATACATTCCACGGCATGACGGTAGCGACATCGCCCCAGGCGCTGGAGCCTCCCCGGCTCAGATTGACCATCGGCACGATATATGGCACCATCCCGCCGGTCTTCGATTGCTCTTTTCCCAGGTCATAGGTGTATTTAGAAAAGAAGGCGTCTACATCCATATTGAAACAAGCGGTGCCTGAAAAGATCTGGGCATCGCCGCTCCATCCCAGCCGCTCGTCACGCTGTGGGCAGTCGGAGGGGATGTCGAGGAAGTTGCCCTTTTGTCCCCACATCGCATTCTTAAAAAGCTGGTTGACCTTCTCGTTCGATGTCTCGATCTCGCCGATGGTGTCCATCTGCGAATAAACCACACAGCCGGTGAAATCTCCGACGCTGAGATCGCCCACCCAGCCTGAAACTTTGACATATCTGAAACCGTAAAAGGTGAAATAGGGCTCTGCAACCGCGTTAGTGCCATCAGCAATATAAATATACTCAGCCTTGGCTGTGCGCAGGTTATCGCGGAAAAAGTTACCCTCTTGTAACACTTCACCGAACTGGAGATGGATACGGGTGTCTGCTGGTGCGCGTGTTCTGAAGCGGACCCAGCCGGTCATATTCTGCCCCATGTCCAACACCGTCTCGCCTGCGGGTGTATGGATCACCGCCATGGGCTTGATCTCTTCGTTGATACAAACCGGAAGCGATCTTCTCGCCTCCAACCTGGTCGTGTCAATCTCAATCGGTTTCACATCGAAGGTTTTACCTGGCAAGGGTACGACCCTCTCGATTCGGGCATCGTAAGTCTCGCCGTCGAATATATCACTCTCGATGACCGGGGAAGGTTGGGCTTTCCACGACGGATCGGTGATGACGATCAACTCAATCCCATTTTCCAGTGTGATATGCATCTCGCAGATCAGTGCAAACCGATCTCCATAGAACCCTATGCTGCCCCCATTGGCGCCATAGCGACCCTTGTACCAACCATTGCCCAGCATGACGGAAACCAGATTCGAGCCAACTGTAAGCTGATCGGTGATGTCAAACGTCTGATATTGAATCCACTGGTCGTAGGCATTGCAGTAGGGCGTGAAGTATTCGTCTCCGACTTTCTTTCCATTCACCTCAAAGTGATACAGGCCCAACCCGCAGATGTAAGCCCGCGCCGTGACAGCCCGTGAGGGAAGATCGAAATGCTGATACAAAATCGGGTGTATCCGGTTATCCTCGCAATCAGGGGTAATCCACTCTGCCTGCCAGACTTCGTCTAGCTTCGCTGTCTCGAACCAGGCGGTCCCACTTTCGGCGCTTTCGGTTTCTCCCCAAACTCTGACCTTCCAGAAATACCGGGTACGCGGCTTGAGCGAGATTGGGGGGCGGTAGGCCAGGCTGTCGATACCAGAACCATCTACCTTGCCGCTATCAAAGATAATCTGCTCGAAGTCGCCGTCACAACTGACCAGGATTTGAGCGGCAGTTTGTACCTTATCGCGAGTATCCTCAACGATCCAGGAAAAAGTCGGTTTTTCTATGGCGAAACCCAAAGGGTTTACGATATGGTTGGTCTTCAGATGGGTTAATTTCACGATTTACCTCACAGCTACGATGTAATATCAAGTCAGATTGAATGAAGATGAGCAAATTTAGATATACTGAACATTTAACTCGTCGCCATCACTTTTCGTTATCTTTCCGGAGCGAACTATGTTGAAGAACACCGACATTCACATCCGTGACCCGTTCGTGCTGCCGATTATGGCGGAGAAGCAATACTACCTCTATGGCACCAACGGACCGGAGTGCTGGACAAACTCTGCATCAGGATTCGATTATTATATCAGCCCCGATCTGCAACGCTGGGAAGGGCCTTTCCCGGCCTTCCGTCCGCCAACCGGCTTCTGGGCCGACCGCAACTTCTGGGCGCCCGAAGTGCATGTTTATCGTGGACGCTATTACTTGTTCGCCAGCTTTAAGGCTGAAGGTGTCCGCCGAGGAACGCAAATCCTGGCAGCCGATAACCCACAGGGTCCCTTCTTGCCGATCAGCGATGGGCCGGTTACTCCTCACGATTGGGAATGCCTGGATGGAACCTTGTTCGTGGATGCCCAAGGCCACCCCTGGATTGTTTTCTGCCATGAGTGGGTGCAGGTAGGCGATGGTGAGATCTGTGCCCTGCGTCTGAGCGATGATCTGAAATCGGCGATAGAGCCGCCACGCCTGTTGTTCCACGCTTCTGAGGCCCCCTGGGCGCAAGAAATCCACTCAAAGGATAGAAAAGGCTATGTGACCGATGGCCCCTCGCTGCATCGCCTGGCGAGTGGTGAACTGATCATGCTGTGGTCGAGTTTCAGCATGGGCAGTTATACCGTCGGAGTGGCGAGATCGGCCTCTGGTGAAATTCTAGGCCCGTGGCAGCAAGTGCCTGAGCCGCTGTATGCCGGAGATGGTGGTCACTGCATGGTGTTTCGCAGCTTCGATGGGCAGTTGTGGCTGGCTTTCCATCGACCTAACCAGACTCCCGATGAGCGCCCGCAGTTCGTCCGTCTCCGAGAAAACGGATCGTCGGTGGAGATAGCCTAAAAAAGGGAGGACAGAGGGCAAAGGTCGGAGGGAAAGTTCTGGACGTAAAATCAGTCTAGCCGACCGACCACGCTATTTCCAGGTTTTACCACGTTCCTGCCCTCAGCTGTCCTCCCTAATTCTCTCCGTTTGCGGACGATATTCGTGCTGTCGCGCCTTCACTGTTCTCCCGCTCTAAATCGGGGCAACCACAGCCTCAGTATGTTCTGGGAGGTGAAAGAGATCATTAATACGTACTGGTTGATTTATCTCCATTGCGCGATTCGCCGCAATTCCCAGCATAATCGACGCTGCCCCATCAATGTGAGAGGCTGCTCGATTAAATGGATCGGAAGGCGGATTAATCGAAAACAGTTGCTCCAGCATAATCGGGTCTGCGCCACCATGGCTGCCCTCTTCACCAGGAGGAATCTCGACATCGTAAGCTTCCCCAAACATTGGGAAAACACGAATCGATGCTCGTTTGAACGGTCCTTTGCTTGCCTGGAGATTGTGCGATTCACCTTGGCCCGATACGAGATTTACACTTTCGACTACATTCAGTTCAACGCGCCCCTTCGTACCCGTGATCGCGACGGATAACCCTTCCCATGGGCTGTATGCGATAAGGCTGTATGACAGAATCACGCCGTTGCGGTAGCGCGCCGTTACAGCCATTGTGTCTTCAATCGTGATCGGTTCGCCAAAAACATTGCGATCTCGGATATAGCCGTTATCTGTTTCCGCGTCGAGGTACAGGCCCCGCAGCGATGCGTCCTGGTCGAGGAACAACGCAAATGGGTCGTTAAGCGCCTCTGGCACACCGGTATAGCGCTTGTAATTATAAGTTTCACCTCGTGCGGCAGCGTTCTGCTTGCCATAAAACAGCAGGCCACCTAAAGCAAAAACTTCGTCAGGATAGGAATCGATCCACCAGTTGACAAGATCGAAATGGTGCGTGGCCTTGTGGACCAGCAAACCGCCGGAATTTTGTTTTTCACGATGCCAGCGCCTGAAGTAATCCGCTCCATGATAGGTATCGAGCAGCCAGGAAAAATTCACGCTTAGGGGACGTCCTACCACCCCTTGCATCAGCACTTCTCGGAGTTTGGTGAAGGTTGGTGCATAACGATAGTTGAAGGTTACTCTTAGTCTTTTCCCTGTGCGTTCGATAGTGTCGAAGATTGACCGGGCTTTTTCCGCGTCGGTCGTCATTGGTTTTTCAGTGATGACATCACATCCCAGCTCCATTGCCCGATTGATATACAGATGATGAGTCGCATCCATCGTAGCGACGATCACTGTATCGGGGTGTGTGTCGGCGATCATATTGTCAAACTGACCCGCATGATAGGTAGGTACGGGAGCAATACCGGCCAGGGTCTGGATTTGTAGGTTGTGGAAGTTCATCCGGGTTTGGCTCAGATCACAAAGCGCAACCAACTCGCAAGAATCGCGATACGTGGTCGTGATCGCCTGGGTAAACATGCTAGCACGACCCCCTGTACCTACCACTGCAAAGCGTTTTTTTTCGTTCACGAATACTCCTTTTGGCACAATAAAATTGTTCTCACCCAGGCGCTTGGGCACTTTGACGTATTATCAGATCAGGAATCAATACATGTTGGTGGTGTTTGTAGTCTGGGTCGTTAATCTGTTCAAGTAGAAACTGAGATGCCAATTTGTTCTGTACATCAAAGTCGAAATAAACGGTCGTCAGTGGGGGAATGAGATAGGAAGCAATAGCATCATCATCGAAGCTGACAATGGATACATCGTCGGGAACACGTAAGCCGTGGTTGTGCAGCGCAGACAGTGCTCCTGCCGCTACATAGTCGTTCACCGTCATAATCGCGGTAAACGATTCTCCCCGTTTCAGAAATTCATAAATGCCGTCATATCCCGTTTTCATGGCTTTATCAAATGTGGAATAGTCGCCAGTATAAGTTGGCCCAGGCTCTAATCCGTGAGATTCCAACATCTTAAACCATGTATCATGTCGCCAACGCGGATTAATAAAATTCAGCGACCCGGTAATTTCAGCGATCCGCTGGTGCCCGAGATCAATTAGATGTTGTACAGCTAACCGCGTGGCGTGTTCCTGGTTATACCCTACCCATGTCAGTTTCGAATCCAACACATAATCGCGCCGCACAATAGGAATGCCATGACACATCGCCAGCAGTTCATCATCGGGGATCTGTAATTTGGGCGCATACAGAAGAATGCCGTCAACGAGCCGTGCCGCTGCCGTATTCAACGTATCGGCAAAATTTTCTAGTGTGCATTCAGAATAAAGGGTGGAATAACCAGCCGCATTGATGAACTGCCCCATTCTGGGCAGCACGAGTCCAAAATGCACATCCATTACAATGACTTCGATGATATTTGACTGATTGGTCGTAAGCATTCGCGCACCAAGATTGCGCTGAAACCCCATCTTCTCCATGACGCGCTGCACACGTACGCGCGTATCAGGTGCAACCTCAGGGTGACTGTTCATCACACGTGATACGGTGCCATACGATACACCGGCTTCGCGGGCGACATCACGGATCGTGGGGCGCTTGTCTCTATGCTTGGACATGCATTTACTCCATCTGGTTTGATTCTTCCAAGTCTAGCATCCTTTTTCGTAAATGGCTGTCATAAAGTCCGTAACCAGTCACGGAAACTATATCATAATTTTCAAAAAATGTCGATCCCCCTGGTCTGAATTGCTTGACAAGAGGGAAAACATCTTCTATGATGATTTTGTAACCAGTCACGGAAATTTAAACAACTGGCCCAGTGGAAGAAAGTAGACGCGATGCGAGTCAGCTGCATCTCAGGCATGTTGCAGAACTAATTTTCAGCAGATAATGACGGCTGGGGTGCGGCCCAACTGACAGCTTTTGAATGCCTGCAAAACAAAAGTAAAGGAAGTTTCTTTGTGCGCAAAATGTCCGGTATCATAAAATTATTCAGGCGCAACGCCGTCGCCTATGTGTTCCTCACACCGTGGCTCCTGGGTTTCCTCGTACTTACGCTTTACCCAATGCTATACTCGCTGCGGCTCAGTTTCACGGATTACGACTTCACAAAGCCAGATTCGACACAATGGATTGGACTTGGCAATTATCAGAAAATGTTCGGGTCGGTTTTCGGGCAGTCCGAGTTCACCGCCTCCACGGGCGAGGTTATGCGCGTGGACCGATATTACACGAAGTCGTTGTCTGTGACGTTTACCTATGTGTTCGTATCCGTGCCGCTGAAGCTGATCTTCGCGCTCGCTGTGGCAATGCTGATGAATCAGAAACTGCGGGGGGTGTCGTTTTACCGCGCCGTGTACTATATCCCCACGCTCCTCGGCGGATCGGTGGCTATCGCGGTGCTGTGGAGGAAGTTGTTCGAGAAAGACGGCCTGGTAAACGAGCTGCTGGGAGCCATCGGCTTCACCGACCTCCCCAGTTGGATCACCAACCCCGAGTACTCGCTCTATACCCTCATTTTGCTGACGGTGTGGCAGTTCGGCTCGTCGATGATTATCTTCCTCGCGGGGCTGAAACAAATCCCACAGGAGTATTACGAGGCAGCAAGCGTGGATGGCGCGAACAAGGTGCGGCAGTTTTTCTCTATAACCATACCCTTGCTCTCACCGGTGATTATGTTCAACCTGGTCATGCAGATGATAGGCGCGTTCCAGGCATTTACCCAGGCCTATATCATCGGCGGAGGCAGGGGCGGCGTGCTCAACTCCACACTGTTCTATACCCTCCACCTGTATATTCAGGGATGGACATACCACGAGATGGGGTACGCGTCAGCTATGGCGTGGGTGCTACTGCTCATTATTGGGGGAATCACGGCGATTATCTTCATATCATCGAAGTGGTGGGTGTCCTATGGGGCCGGGGAATAACATGAAAACCAGTACAGTTATACGCCATACTTTGACCCATCTGTTCATAATCGTCCTGGGGCTGATCATGATCTACCCCATCGCCTGGATGATTGTCAGCTCGTTCAAGCCCAATAATATGATCTTCAGCGACCCAGGACTCATACCGAAAGCTGTGACCACTGAAAACTACATCACCGGGTGGGACGGCTATGCAGGTACGTCCTTCGGGAAGTTCTTCAAAAACTCGTTCACAATCTGCGCATTGGCCATCGTCGGGAACCTGATATCCTGCACAATGGCGGCGTATGCGTTCGCGCGGCTCAAATTCGTAGGCAGGGGTTTCTGGTTCGCGGTGATGATGGCAACGCTTATGCTTCCAGGTCACGTCACGCTGGTGCCGCGCTATATCCTATTCAACACCTTCGGGTGGCTGGGTTCGATACTCCCGATCGTCGCGCCGAAATTCCTCGCGACGGACGCGTTCTTCGTGTTTTTGCTCGTGCAGTTCATACGCAGTCTGCCGAAAGAGCTCGAGGAGGCAGCGACCATCGATGGGTGCGGGACATTCGGGGTATTCCTGCGTATCGTCATACCGCTCGCGTCCCCCGCATTGGTGACGACAGCGCTGTTCACGTTTCTGTGGACGTGGGACGACTTTTTCAACCACCTGCTGTACCTCACAAGGCCGGATACTTTCACTGTATCGAGGGCGTTACGCACGTTTATCGGCGACGCGGGCGCGGTATCCAACTGGGGCGGCGCGCTGGCAATGGGTACGCTCTCTATAGTTCCCGCCTTTATCCTGTTCTTCTCCCTGCAGAAATACTTCGTACAGGGTATCTCGACCACGGGCATAAAGGGTTAGTACAATAACAGGAGAAATGCATATGAAATGATGGTAGGGGGCGTATTTCGGATTTGTGCTCTGAGACTATTATACGGAAACAGGAGATTTCAAAGATGAGAAAACTTCATATCTTCACGCTCATAGCGCTGCTCGCGGTGATGCTCGGAGGGGCGTACATCCAGCCGACCGGGGCACAGGACGACACCGGCGGACTCCCCGTTTACACGGGCGGTCCCGCTGAACTCCGTATGGGTTGGTGGGGCAATGATGACCGCGCCGCCAGAACCCAACAGGTTATCGACCTGTTCCAGGAAGCATATCCCGACATCAAAGTTAACGGCGAGCCCAATGGCGGCGCGGGCGATCACTTCCAAATTCTCGACACACAGCTCGCGGCCTCCGACGCCCCCGATCTTATCCAGTTCGGTGGCAACTGGCCCGATTACAAGCAGTACCTTGAGCCGCTCAATGACTATCTCGGCAAACAGCTCCTGATCGACAGCCCCGAACTGTTTGACCCGACGGCGCTTGTCCCTGCGACGGACGCCGACGGTAACCTCTATGCCATAAGCCTCGGCACAAACACACTCGTTCTCGTCTACAACAAGACGATGATCGAGGCGGCGGGAGTCGAGCTTCCAGCGGATAACATGACTTGGGATGAGCTTCTCGACTACGGCAGAGAGCTTAAGGCGAATCTCCCTGAGGGAGTCGCGCCCTTCGTGGACAACGGCACTAACCAGGCGAACTACCTCAGCTATTTCTACACTCAACAGGGTACCGATCTCTGGACTTTAGACGAAGGCGGCAAATCCTACGCGACAGTTGAGTCCGCCACCGCATGGCTTCAGATGTGGGCGGATATGCGCGACGAAGGTCTGATCCCCGACGCAGACACCACCTATACCTACACCGAAGACGGGCCGGACAGCTCGGCGCTCGTGTCGGGCAAGGCCGCTATTGGTATGATTTGGAGCAACCAAGGGGCAGCCTATCAGGCAGCCACGACGGACGAACTCGGTATGACCACGCTTCCCGTGGGCGGCGAAGATTCGTATGTCATCCAGATGAGTCAATACCTGGCCATTAACAAAGACAGCGAAAATAAGGAAGCGGCGGCACTGTTCATCAACTTCTTCGTGACCAGTCCTGAGGTGGGTGCGGTACTCGAAACCAATAGAGGTGTACCTTGCTCGCCGGTCGTGCGTCAGGCAATCTCCGACCAGGCCTCCGCGACTGACGCGGCGGTTTACCATATCTATGAGGCAGTAGCTGATCGTATGATCCCGCAGGGCCCGAACCTCCCGAACGACCAGGAGTTTGTGGCCGAGCTTGAACTGATCGGTCAGCAGGTAGCCTATGGAGAGTCCTCGGTTGACCAGGCTGCTGAGGATTTGCAGGCATTGATCGAGCGTCTAGCGGTCAAGTAACTTCCAGCAAAAGTGCAAAGGCGCGGGATTGTACGATCCCGCGCCTTTTTCATTTTATACGCTATCCACCCGTTCGGGGCAACGCACGTTTTGATTTTTTCTGGGCCTGCCCTAAACCCTCAGCGGTTTCAGACAGCGCAGGCTATCGACTCCCGTTATTCACCGGAAGCCCATTCGTCGAAGTTATCAGCATTATACTGGCTGAACGGCCCCATCTTGATACGCTTGCCGTCTTCACGGTTGGGATCTTC
>JACRBK010000272.1 GCA_016234525.1 Chloroflexota bacterium | reverse complement strand
TGACCGCCATACCCTGCAAAAGTGACGTCATAGGTATCCACCAATTTCAGGCCAAAATCTACCCGCTCAAACCGGGCGTTAAGCGGGTGCTGCCGGGTTTCTGCCAGAGTCATCTGCCAGAAGGCATCAAAATCATGAGGTTCAGGACGTGCAGGTTTATAGCTTTGGAGTTCCTCCAAAGACATATCAAAAAATGGCATCTCAACCGCCTTTCATTTGCATAAAGAATTAAATGAAACCAGTGACACAATTCAATCACACAGTTTAACGCACAGACACAAAAAGCCCCTAATAATCCAGGGGCCTCGTGTCAAATCTCTGCCTGACTTGCTTTTGGAGTCAACCGCCTGTGATTAGTGAGCTTTTGTCTCCAAAATTCGTGTGATTTCATCCACCGACGGTTCTACCTGATACAGCCTGTTAGGATACGCCGCGCTCAGGTTTTCCAGGGAATTATTGTGATACCCAATTGTCGCGTCAGGGTCTTTCAGAATATGCCCGGTCAAGATTCCGACCACTGTCTCGTGTGGCTGGATTACGCCCATTTCTACGAGTTTGCGCGCCCCCGCCAATGAGCACGCCGAGGCCGGTTCGCAGCCGATCCCTTGCCCGTCAATCAAAGCTTTGGCATCCATGATCTGTTGATCCGTCACCTGTTCGACGACGCCATTCGTCCAACGGATCGTGCGAGCCGCTTTGGCATAATTCACCGGGTTGCCGATTTTGATCGCCGTGGCGATGGTTTCAGCATGGACTGGTTTATATTCCTCGAAATCGTGTTGATAAGCCAGATAGAGTGGATTCGCGCCTTCAGCCTGGATGATCGCAATGCGCGGGATACGGTCGATCAATCCCAACTGGTGCAGTTCGTATAACCCTTTGCCAAAGGATGAACTGTTGCCCAGGTTGCCCCCAGGACATACGATCCAGTCTGGGACATTCCAGCGAAGCTGCTGGATCGTTTCAAACATAATGGACTTTTGACCTTCAAGCCGGAAAGGGTTAACCGAGTTCAAGACATAGATGCCCAGTTTTTCCGAAATCTCGCGCACCAATTCCAGGTTCCGATCAAAGTCGGCATTGATCTGAATACAGGTCGCGCCATAAGCGATAGCCTGCGAAAGTTTGCCCAGCGCAATATGGCTGTTTTGAAAAAAGACGATGCCGTCCATCTCGGCGAAAGTGGCATAGGCTGCCATCGAAGCCGAGGTGTTGCCCGTCGAAGCGCAGGCTACACGCCGCATTCCCAACACACGTGCCTGAGTAACGCCCGTGGTCATGCCCCGATCTTTAAACGAGCCGGTCGGGTTCTCACCCTCGTGTTTCAAATAGAGGGTTTTCACCCCGGCCCAGGCGGCAAGTTTGGGCGCCGGGTAGAGGTTGGTATTCCCTTCGCTGCGGCTGACAATAAAATGATCGGGCAGATCCGGGTAGATCAACTCTTTGTAGCGCCACACACCGCTTTTGTAGGGGGTGTCAAGCGTTCCCAGGCGTTGATCAAATAAACTACGTGTCACTGTCCGGCGCAGTGTGTCAAGATCATGTTGTACATCTAGTAAATTTCCACAATGCTCACAGGTGTACAACAGGGTTTGAATGGGGTATTCTTGGCCGCAGCTCATGCATCGTAAAATGCTTGGCATCTTCAACCTCGTTATGAGAAGACAACGATTGATCAACCGTTGTTAAGGATAACATCTGCTATGACTATTGCCAGAGCGAAAGTATTCGCCCCCGCCAGTATGGGCAACTTCGGTGTTGCATTTGACGTGATTGGTGTTGCATTTCAAGAACCCGGCGATACGGTGTGCGCTGAACTGCGCGATGAGCCGGGCGCGATCATCGCGGCCATCGAGGGAGACGGCGGGCAGCTTCCACGCGATCCGCACCGCAATTCTGCCTCGATTGCAGCGAACAGTGTCTTGAAACGCCTGGATGTTAAACAAGGGGTAGCACTTACCCTGCACAAAGGTCTGCCGCTGGCGAGCGGATTGGGCAGCAGCGCCGCTAGTGCTGTTGCGGCGGCAGTGGCCGTCAATGCTTTGTTCGGCGAACCGCTCTCGCGCGCCGAACTGCTGCCGGCCTGTCTGGACGGTGAAGCAGGGGTCAGCGGCTCTCATTTTGATAACATTGGGCCGTGTCTGTTGGGTGGAATCACCTTGATTACTGGCTCCCGACCAGACTATGTGCTGCAACTGCCTGTGCCTGCTCATTTACATTTTGCCCTGGTGTCACCCGATGCGGCAGTGCCGACGCATGAAGCACGCGCCATTTTGCCTAAAGCTATTCCGCTGTCCAGCCTCGTCTCGCAAACCGGGGCCGTCGCCCGGCTGGTGGATGCGCTGTATCGCGGTGACCTGGAAGCTATGGCCAATGCGATGGAAAATGACGGGATCATCGAACCGGCACGGGCGCACCTGATGCCGCTGCTTTACGAAGTCCGGCAGGCGGCCAAACACGCCGGGGCGCTGGGACTGGTAATCAGCGGAGCTGGGCCGACACTGTGCGCAATCTGCGATTCTGAGGCGACAGCCAGCCAGGTTGCCAGACAAATGAACGCCGTATACCGCGAAGCTTCGATTGACAGCATTTCTCGCCATACCCGCGTGTGTATTGAAGGTGCCCAGGTGTTATCGGCTGACTGCCAGGTATCCCCCGCACATACCGCCGAAGCCTACCCTTAAAAATATCCCGCTGGGGGCGCTGATCATCGTGCGCCCCCAGTGATTTATCGGGCAACCCTAAACATAACCGTTTTCGATTAGCAGTTCCGCGTTTAGCACGGAGCAGCCCGCCGCGCCGCGCATGGTATTATGTGACAGCGCCATAAACTTCCACCCACCTATCACCGGACAGGGGCGCAGCCGCCCTACCACGGTAGACATTCCATTACCCGCCTCCCGATCCCGGCGCGGTTGTGGGCGATCTGGCTCGCTACGGACAATGACAGGATGTTCGGGGGCAGTCGGCAGCCCCGGCACAGGGGCAGGCCCTACGAAATCTGCCCACGCCGCCAGGATTTGCGCCTCAGTGATCGGTTGCGCAAAACGGACTGATACGCTGACCAGATGTCCATCTAACACCGCGACACGGGTGCATGTCGCGCTCATCACGCAGTCCAACATCTCGATATGATCGCCAGACAATGCGCCTAACATCTTGCGCGGTTCCGTCTCTAACTTGGGTTCTTCGCCATTGATAAACGGGATCACATTGTCGAGAATGTCCAGCGACGGCACACCGGGATACCCTGCCCCGCTGACTGCCTGAAGGCTGACGATCTGGGCGGCTTCGATACCAAACTGGCGCAGCGGAGCCAGCGCCATCGCTACCGGAGCGCTGGTGCAGTTCGAGTTCGTCACCAGTCCGCCAGTCCAGCCGTGTTTTTCGCGCTGAACCTGAACCAATGCAGCATGTTCGGCATTGATCTCCGGCAATAAGATCGGCACTTCCGCCAGCATCCGGTAGGCGCTGGCGTTAGAACATACAATGTGCCCCTGCTGTGCCAGCCGCCATTCCACCGTTTTGGCGACATCGCTCGGCAGCGCCGAAAAAACAATACGCGATTGTAGATCGGCATCCAGTGGCAGCACTTCGAGTCCGGCGACTTGATCCGGCGGATTGCCGTGCAGCACCCACCGGGCCGCATCACGATAACGCTGACCGGCGCTGCGGTCACTGGCGACCAGTT
>JACRBK010000271.1 GCA_016234525.1 Chloroflexota bacterium | reverse complement strand
GCGAAAACATCATGGATCATCCCGTTTATATGGTTCCCAACCCGCCGACCCCCAACCGGGCGATTGATTTTGACGCCGCGATTTGTAACGGCTGCAACCGCTGTGTAGAAATTTGCCGCTCGGATGTGTTGATGCCGAATCCTGAGCCGGGTCACACGCCGCTTGTGCTGTATCCTGATGAGTGCTGGTACTGCGGGACGTGTGTTTTAGAATGTCATCATCCAGGCGCGATCACGCTGCTGCACCCGCTGAATCAGAGTATCTCGGTGGTCTGGAAACGCACCACTACCGGGGAAACATTCCGGCTGGGGATGCTCAACCCGCCGCCGCCAAATACCAAGCCGCCCGCGCGGTAAGATAGGGGGCGGCAGGGGCAGTCCGTGTTGATAGTAGGGCGTGGCGTATCCCGTCGCCGCAGGCTCAAGCTCTGCGGCTATGACCAAGCCAGGAAGCGCACTGAACCGGGTAGTGACAAACAGGTCGTGGTAAGCATAAACTGAAGTATCGATGATTGGCTGATCTTATCCAGATTCACCGCTACCTTTGGTGATCTACCCCCTCTAGGAGTAGCAAGTGTGGCGACTCTCCATTTGATGGTTGGACTTCCATGTTCGGGAAAAACCACGCTGGCGCAGAAGCTTGAGCGTGAACAATCGGCCCTTCGACTGACAACCGATGAATGGCACGTCCGTCTCTTCGGTCAAGATGCTGAGGAGCCAGAACATGATGCTCGGCATGGTCTCATTGAAGCGATGCTGTGGAACATCGCCAGTCGAGCGCTTGAACTGGGAACGAATGTCATCCTCGATTTCGGTTTCTGGGCACGAGAGGAACGCGAAGACTACCGGTCTCGAGCGAAGCAGCTGGGGGCCAGCAGCGAAGTCCACTTTCTCGATGTATCGGCGGATGAGTTGATGCATCGGCTTGCGGTAAGAAATTCGCAGCCTTCGCAAACAAGTTTCTATATTCCCGAAGCGATGATGAAGCCATGGATTGCATTCTTTCAACGCCCAACGCCTGACGAACTTGAGCGCCGAGAGTAGCGGCAAGGAGGTTGCCTTGAAATTAACGGTGGCGACCTGCCAGTTTTCCGTGAACGCGGATATCCAGGGTAATTTAAAGCATGGTGCAGACCATCCCCGCATTACAACCCTGTAAGGGAATCTTAAGGCCGGTGTAATTTCAGCCTGTTATCTTACAAGCACGCTATCGGATACAGGTTGCTGCGCAGAGGAACACTTATGTCATTCACCATTGAAACCCTTCCCAATGAACCGATTGTTCTGATCAAAGTTCGTGGGCAGTCAAACGCAATGAAAGATTATCCCCAACTGTTGAAGGAGCTAGGGGAATTATTGGCCCATCGAGAAGGCCCGATTTACCGGGTTTCTGATTTCTCTGAGGCGGATAACCTGTCGTTTAGCGATCTGGTGGTGGCGCTGGCTCAAGAATATTGCGGCAGTGTTCCCGGTAGCGCCGCCGATCCGCGTATCCAGGTCGTGCTGGTATCGTCCAACGAAATGCTGAAATGGGGCGCGGAAAGCGCTCAGCAAGAGCAGTATGGCGGCATGGAATCGCCGCCGATTTTCTCGACCTTAAAGGAAGCCTTAGCGTACTGCCGGGCTGAGATCAGGACTATCGCCAGCCCGGTCATCTAAATCACTCCGACTTCCTCCTCCCTTCCCCACCCGCGTGATCTCGCCCTGACTCGCTTCTCCACCTGCATCGGAGAGGAGATCGGGGCGAGATCGTTTAGCCTGGGGGACTTCCAGCTATCCTCCTTTGCGAAAGGCGCGCATAGTGCGTTCGCGTTCAAAACCAAAGGAATCATACAACCGGACGGCTGCAACATTCGAGGCATTGACGGTGAGATCAACTTTTTGCACCGCCGGGTTCGAAAACATCTCACCAATCGCAGCGGCTAACAGCGTTTTGCCGATATGCTGTCCCCGGTACCGCTCGTCTACCGCAATAAAATCAATATAACCAGCGTTGGCTTCCGGATCGGTTTTTCCAAATACATAACCTTGCAAATCACCATTGGCCGCTGCCAACCACAACCGGGTATGGTCATCCAGTTTTTCGATTATCTGCTGCGAGGTGTAATAGGCATGAGGAAATGCCTGTTTGTGCAATGCGTCGAACTGCTCGAAATAACACGGCTCCCATGCAGCGGCAGCCCCCGCCGGGATCGGGCGCGTGCGCGGCAGTGAATAAATGGCGTGATCACCGTGCTGCCGGAAGCCATGCCGTGCGGAAAAAAGCTGGCAGTTCCTGTTTTCTGCGTCACAGAAAATCTCGTATTCGCCAATCGTCGACGGGATCAAACCACACACCTGCTCGTACAACCGATCCGCCAGTACATGCCATTCAGGATGATCGATGAGGGGGCCATACAGCCACGCCCGGTTGATTTCGGCGTCGTATTCTGCCCCCAACACACCGACCAGCTCACCTTGATCAAAAACCAGCCGAAACGTCTCGGTAAGCGGCGGTGTGATGTCTTGCAGGCCGTGCTCAATATCCACCGCATCCAGGCCAAAATAGCCAATATGATGCGCTCCACGGCCATTCATTCTGGCGATAAATTGCACCAGACCTGAAAAGTTCGTATCACTGTAGGGAATAATGTCCATATTATGCTTTCTCTCCTGGAATAGGTAGTAGTTTAATCCGCCGCAGCACGAAAGTGTAGAGCAGCAGCACCGGCGACAGGACGATCCCGCTGCACACGATAGCGGCACGGATCGAAAAGCGCGTGCCGATAAAACCCAACCCTGGCCCACCCACGACCTGGCTGATCGCGTCTACCTGGCTGGTCATCGAAAACACAGTGGCGCGCACGCTTGACTCGATGTGCGGGTTGATCCAGGCGGTAAAGATCGGGCCGGAAGTGCTGCGCAGCATCCCGAACATCAAAAACGCCGCCAGCGCTATGCCGAATCTCGGCGCCAGCCCGAAAGCGATGATACTCGTCACCATCAGCCCGCTCAAGACAAACAACACCCGCACGATATGGCGTGGGTTGGCGCTATTCAGCCGCCGCCGGGCGATCTCTGTTGAGATGATCGAGAGAAGCATCCCTGTCGCGCCGATGATGCCGAACCACGTGACCGGCTTCAGGCCGCCGGGGGAGGGCAGGGTGAAATTCGTCAACAGGTGCGCGGTCCACAGGCGATCCATGCCTTCGCTGTACAGCCCAAAAAAGATCGAGATGCCGACAAAGGACATCAAGACCGTTCGCCCGCGCACCACGCGCAGCCCGGCGCGAAAAGTGTGGATCATCGTGCGCCAGGATTCGCGTTCTTCGGCAGGCACAGGTTTGAACCCTTTTTCAGGCATGATCAACAGCAGACGCAGCCCCGACAGCATAAACAGCAGCCCGCCCAGAAGGATCGGCAGCCGCACGTTCAGGCTTGCCAGTCCTACGCTGATCGGAATGGCGATCAGCCCGCCGATCGCGCCGATCTGCGCGCCGCGCATAAACGCATTTCCGGCGCGTTCTTCACCGACTTCATCCGCGATCCAGGCCTGAGTCGCGCCGCTGGTGAAAGTATACCCCAGGCCCCATAACACCTGGGCGAGCAGCACCGCCTCAAAGCGGGCGATAGAACTTTCGGTGATAAAACCCAGGCCGATCAATAAATAGCCGGTGATGATCGAGAGGCGGCGGCTGTACACATCGGCGACAATGCCTGTCGGGATCTCGAACAAAAAGATGGTGGATTCCAGCAGCGTGCCGACCAACACCAGTTGCAGCGGGTTGAGTTCCACGACCGTCACTTGATAGACCATATTGACGGTAAAGATCAGGCTGAAACTGAAGGCGACGGCACCTTCCATGCTAAGAAAAATGAAAAAAGCGTCGCGTGGGTGAAATAGACGTCGAAACAAGGGGTATCAACCTCTCTTGAGCAGATTTGTCGTGCCAGTTCTTAGTCATTATAAAGTCATTGAAAAATGACGCGGCTTTTACTGATAACTAACCACTATTCCTTAAGACGGGCAACCCTTTTGGCACTTAATCACTTCCAGGCGGTCTGGCGACCATCTTTCCACCAGATGGCGATCTCGCCGCAGTCGATGGCCTGGAATCCGAGCTGATTGCAGAGAGGGCGAACCGGGCTGCGTGTCGTCACCGCGAGGCTGGCCGATGACAGCCCTTGGCGGATACACGCTATCAGCGCGCGCACGATCAGCAGGCGTGCCAACCCGCGATTACGATGGGAGGGATGAACCGCGAGATCGCCGATCAGGGCGTTTTCGCCAAAAGTGGCGGTGGCGATATAACCAACCACTTGATCGCGTTTGTTCAACAGCACCAGGCTGGCATCCGCATTCCATGTATCGACGCCGGGCCATTGACCACTGCGCAGCCGCCGCAGGTTTTTGACGATGCGATGTGGCTGCGTATCAGGCACGACCACCGCATCAATCGAGTCGCGGTAGGCGATCATAGCGAGCTGTTCGATCTGTTCCTGGTGGGCGTCGTCCCAGCGCACAAGATGATACTTGTCAGGGACCGGCAGCACCGGGATCGGCGTTTGCCGAAGCTGGCGCACCATCCGGCAGCGTTCAAAAAACACGACTCCGCGCTGCTCCCAACCGTCTCGCACCCCTGGCGATTGATCGCGCATTCGCGCCTCGATCACCGCCAGGGTGGGGGATTGTGAGAGCCGCGCAAAAACATGATCGACTAACGCCAGCCCCAGATCGGCGGACATCACCGGCGGCACATACAATACCAACACCTGGGCGTAACTCTGATGGCTGTCGCTCCACCGCCAGATCACTACCCCGCGCGCTGTTTCCTGGTCATCGTAGAGACATGCCCCATGCAATTTACCCGCCTCGAAGGCCTTACGAAGCTGCTGCAAGTTAGTTTCGACGTCGCT
>JACRBK010000263.1 GCA_016234525.1 Chloroflexota bacterium | reverse complement strand
GCTGCCCATGATATCCAATTTCGACGACCCCGCCGTGATCGACCTGAGTACAGTCCAGCAGCTTTTAGCAAACCCGGCGCTGCGATCTGAACACGCGCGCCAGGTCGCCGCTTTTGCGCTCAGCGATCCCGGTTATACCGGCGTTGCCATTGACTACCGCGCCATTCCTACCGAACAACGCGCGGATTACACCGCTTTTCTGACCGAACTGGCGGATCTGCTGCACGGACAGAATCGCACCCTGACGATTGTGCTGCCGACCCCAACCCTGTTGTCATTTGATGCGGCGGATTCCACCTGGGAAACCGGCGGTTATGATTGGCCAGCCCTGGGGCGCATCGCTGATGAGATTATCATCCAGGTTTCCTACCCGCCTAGCATGTATCTGAGCGATGGGTTAGTCGATGGGCTGTTGTCGTGGGCCACCAGCCAGATCAGCCGCAGCAGCCTGCACCTGGGCGAGGATGCGTTGAGCCAACAAGAACACCAGGACGGCGGGCTAACCACGGTCACATTGAGCGAAGCTTTCTCATACCTGGGCAGCATCCAGCTCAGCCAACAGCCCACGGCAGAAATCGAGCAAACGATCTCTGCCCGCTTGGTCAATTCGTCGGGCATTAAGACGGAGATCGGAACCGATCCTGAGTTGGGGCCGTATCTGCGTTACCTGGATCAAGATGGCAAACTGCTGCGCACCCTGTGGATCACCGATGCAGCAGCGCTGCGGGCGCGCCTCGAAATCGCGGCGCGGCATAACCTGGGCGGAGTTTTCGTGTGGAATATCATGTCGCCCGGCGTGATGCCCGGTTTAGCCGGGGCGCTGCTGGCCTACCAGTTAGATCAGCCGCTTGATACCTCGGACTTTAACGCTGAACTCACCTGGACCGTGCGCGGCGGGGATACCGTGATCGCGGGGGGGCAGACGGCGCTTGATCAGGCGTTCCAGTTTGAGAGCAGCAGCATCCCGGCGATCCTGACAATAGAAGCCGCTTTGAGCGGGCAGATCGTCGCCCATACGGAGTTAATCGTCACCCTGCCCCAATCGACCCCTACTGAAACGCTTTCCCCTACCGAAACGCCGGCTCCTACCGAACCGGCAGAGCCGACTCCGATCCCTACCGAGAGCCAGCCGGTAGAAACTCAGGCGGCAGTGATCACAGAGATCCCCACTGAGGCTGTACCGCTGCCCACCACTGAGCCGGTGATCGAAGCACCCACCGAAACAGCCGCTGAAGTTTCTTTTCAGCCGACTGACGAAACGTCCACTGAAACGCCTGTCGAAACAGCCACCGAAACGTCCACTGAAATAGCCGCTGAAACGCCGTCCGAGACCACCCTGAATCTGGACCAGCCGCTGCCGGTGGTTGATCCGGCGGTGCTGGCAGCAGCAGATACCGGGGATACGTTTGAAGCGGGTGTTCATCTGTCGCAGGTTGGCCCTGTGCTGCTAGAAGCCGGGAAGCTGCACGCCCAATGGATCAAGCTGGATATTACCTACCGGATCGGCATGACACCCGGCGGCGAACAACGGCATATTGAAGATTTGCAGGGCGCGGGGTTCAAAGTGTTATTCAATGTGACCGGCGATCCCGTCGAATTTGCCAACATCACCCGCCCCGACTATATCGCGGAATATGCCGGGTATGTGGGCGGGCTGGCGCTGTATGGCGCGGATGGGATCGAAGTCTGGCGCGAGATGAACGGACAGATGACCTCCGCCGAGTACATGCAAATTTTGGCGTATGGATTCGCAGCCATCAAAAATGCCAACCCGAATACACTGGTGATCAGTGGGGCGCTGCTGCCAACCCCAACCGCCGATACGCCGGAACAGTCCGACAAAGTGTATTATGAGCAGTTAGCCGGGGCGGGCGCGGCCCAATATCTGGACTGTATCGGCCAGCAGTACACGTTGGGGACGGTGGCGCCGTCTGGAACTAGCGGCGATCCACGCGGGGATAACCCGGTCTATTATCTGCCCAACAGCACCGATCATGCCCGGCAAGCATTTGGAGATACGCTGCCCGTGTGTTATACCCGTTTTGGTTACCTGTCACCGGAGGGATATGCGCCGCTGCCTGAAGCTTATGCCTGGGCGCAGAATATTACCGCCGCGCAGCAGGCGCAGTGGTTGGCCGAAGCGGTGCAGCTCAGCCAGCAGGGAAATCAGGTGCGCATGTTGATCGCCTGGACATTGGACGCCAGCGGATTCGCGCCCGACAGCCCCGAAAGCGGCTATGCGCTGATCCGTCCGGATGGCACTTGCCCGGCGTGTGAGGCGCTCGAACCCTTGCTCAAACCGGCACCCTAACATTAAAATCTGATGAGTGTTGCCTGGGCGTAGGTCAATCATCGTCTAAGATCGGTTATGCTTACGCGGTAAAAGCATTACAATAACAGATAAATGCACATTCGATTACAACGAAGCGCATAATACTATGGAGGGAAGAAACTTATGCAACATACAGGCGTGATGGCTCGCCAGCGCCAACTGCGCAGTTTCGTGATTGCCTGGTTAGGGGTCACACTGCTGATGGGTGCGCTGACTTTTGCGGGCATATATTATGCAACGGGCGTAGTAGGTGCTGAAGAAGATCCCGGTGTAGCCGCCGTCCCTAACGCAGAAGTAGATCGGGTAGTCCCTGTCGATGCAGCATTTGATCCGGCTGCCATCGAGACAACTCCCGCCCCTCGTGCAGCCGCCCCGGCAGCTAATCAAGCGCCCGCCAGTCAAGGGGGCAGCAGCGCCCTGGCGCAAGACGCGACACCAGTCCCCACCATCACCCCGGCAGGCGGCGGTGACGTGCCCGCAGTGGCGCCAGAGACAACCGCTCCTGTTGTGCGCCCGGTGGATGATACCTCTTTCCAGGTTGCGATCCAGGTGCAGTCGAACATCGATCCCGAAGTTTACCGCCTGTGGATGGGCGAAGTCCGCGACAAATTGAAACTCAACTGGATCAAGCAGCAGGTGCGTTGGGAAGACCTGGAACCGGAACCCGGCCAATATAACTGGGCCGAACTCGATGTTTCGTTGGCGCTCGCCAAAGAATATGGCATCAATGTGCTGCTCAGCGTTGTGACCGCGCCGGATTGGGCGCGCGAACCCGGCAACCAGCGCCTGGAAGAAGTGGGTCCACCCGCCGATCCGAATACGTTTGCTAATTTCCTGACGGTGCTGCTGTACCGTTATCCCAGCCAGGTCCACGCCATTGAGGTGTGGAACGAAATGAATATTGACCGCGAATGGGCCTCGATCTATGGGCTGAATGCGCAAAAATACGTCGAACTGCTGCGCACCGCGAATCTGGCGATCAAAGCAGTGGACCCCGGTATTATCGTGATCAGCGGCGCGCTGTCGCCAACCGGCTGGAATGATGGCGTAGCTGCCTATGACGACTTTGTGTATTTTGATATGCTGGTCCAGGCCGGGCTGCTCGATTGGGCAGACTGCGTGGGCGCACATCATAACGGTTATAATATCGGGCCGAATGTTCCCTGGAACAGCGTCCCGAATGATCCGACGGCGCAGTTCCGCGGACCGTTCGACAACCCGCACCACAGTTGGTCGTTCTACAGCACGCTGAACGGGTACGCCCAGCGCATCCAGCAGGCGGGCAGCACCAAAAAACTGTGCATTACCGAATTTGGCTGGCCCGCGACGGAAGACCTGCAAGGTTTCCCGGTGGGCTTTGAGTTCGCCAATGACAACACGCTGGCAGAACAGGCCGCCTATATTGACGAAGCTATCTCTCTGATGAACAGTTGGGGCTTTGTCTGGATCGCGTCGGTCTGGAATCTCAACTACGGCCCGCAGGCCGGTTGGGATGCCAGCAACGACAACGTGCCGTATTCGCTGCTGCGCCCAGAATGGAAACCCGCCCCGGCGTATGATGTCATCGGCGCGTACAATTTCCGAGGGCAGTAGATCACACTGACCGGAACAGCAGGCAGTTAATCGAAGATTTTTCGGGCGGGCTTCTGGCCCGCCTGTGTTTGT
>JACRBK010000262.1 GCA_016234525.1 Chloroflexota bacterium | reverse complement strand
GTATCGTCTGATCACGTTTGATCTGCCACTCGATCTTAATTTGCTTGGTTTTATGGCCCTGGTCAGCCGGATTTTAGCCGACGCGCAGGTTCCGATCCTGGCCTTGAGCGCCTTTGAACGCGACCATCTGCTGATCCCATCCGATCGGTTCCAAACCGCGTGGGATGCGCTGAGCAACGCGCAAATCAAATTAGCTGGAAATTAGGAACAACCGAGGGTTTATGCGAGTTCATGCACTCACAATCGGCGTGGCATTTCTGGCTTTCATGATGCTGGCGCTTTCGCCCACCTTCAGCCGCCATCACTCGTCCCTCTATGCGCAGGATTTGGCGTATTGGTGTACGAATCTGGATGTAGACGTGCGCGCGTGTCCGCATTGGCAGAACTGCGACATCGTGATCCGCTATTCCGCGAACACCCTGCTCCCGGTGATCGGGACCGAAACCGGAGATCGTGAGGCAGGCAGCGACCAGTGGATCAAGATCGAAGATCCGATCACCCAACAGCAAGGGTATCTGCACAGCACCCAGGCACACGAATGCAGCCCAGAATCATGGCAAACCCGGCCTGTTATTCCCGCTGTCAGTGAGACGGCCCGCGAAATCTACGCGCGCGGGCTGGCAGCGGGCAACAATCCGCAGGCGTTCTCTAAGGTGGGCGATTGTCAAAACGTCGAGGCTTATTTCTTGTCGCATTTTGACGCCGCCGATCAATACGATCTCGGCCCTTACCAGACCCTGCAAGAGACGATCAGTAATTTTTCCGGCTCGTTTGTGCGTGAAAGCGCCGCTGTCGAAGCTGGTTATACGGTGGCTTCGGCGCTGTCGCCGCTGTGGTCTGATCCTGTGCTGTGCGAGAGCGATGAAACCCCGCTGGCCTGTGAAGACCGGCTGCACAACCCCAGTTTGGTGATTATCAGTATGGAAACCTGGAATCGCACCGGCAAACAACCCGTCAGTCAGTACGAAGACTATCTCGGTCAGGTGGTCGAATTCTGGATCGGACAGGGCGTTGTGCCGATTCTGGCGACAAAAGCCGATAATAAAGAAGGCGACGGCAGCATCAACGCCGCGATTGTGCGTGTAGCGGATCACTATGCGGTACCGCTGTGGAATTTCTGGCTGGCGGCGCAATCACTGCCCGATCACGGGTTTGATCCCGCGTGGGGTGATGACTTCCACCTGTTGTGGGCACGGAGTTTCTATAACAATCCCGAGCGGCTGCGTGATGGTTGGCCGGTGCGCAATTTAACCGCGCTGCAAGCCCTGGACGCCGTCTGGCGCGGCGTTAAGGAGACGGAATGAACCACAACACCCTCAAACGCGGAATAGGCGTGCTGTGCGCGGTGATCTTGTTGGCGGCGGGCTGCGCTCAAAACAAAAGCCCACAGGATGCGGTAGAGACTTTTCTTAAGGCAATGCTCGCCGGGGATCAGGATAAAGCCTTTGGCGTGGTTTGTCCGGATTGGGAGGCCCAGGCCGCCGTTGAACTTGACGCTTTTTCGGGCGTGAGCGGCAAACTCGAAGGGATGGAATGTAAACAGGCGGGCGAGGAAGACGGCTATACCCTGGTGACGTGCAAGGGGAAAATGGTGCTGGATTATCGCGGCGAAGAACGTGAGCGCAGCCTGGAAGAAACCCGTTACCTGACCCAAAAGCTAGACGGCGAGTGGAAAGTGTGCGGTTATCAGTGAGTGAGACCCGATGACAATAGACCTGATCCTGCAAAATCCTAACCTGCTGCCGCGTGACGAAGTACGGATCGAACGTGTGACCGCAACCCCCTACCCTGATCGCCGCCGGGTGAAGATCGAAGTTGATATTACACCTTTCCGCGAACAGCCGAACCTAGAAATCAGTATTCGCCGGGCTGATGGGCTGCTGGCGGCCAGTTCGAGCGTGGTCGCGGTGATGCACTTTAAGGTGGCGTTTAATCTGCATCTGCGCGGCATGGATGATCCGACCGGAGATTATCAGGTGCGCGTACAGTTGTATTATGATGACGCGGCTGTCCCGCAAGATACCCGTGACACCGATCTGACCATTGCGCCGCTAGATTCCACCGGGAAATCGGCGGGTTAACGGCTTGGTCAGAGCGGCAGGATTGAGATATACTACATTCCACGTCAAAAGCTGTTCGAAACACGATGCGCTCCCCGTGACGAACAGCCATTAAGATTAACCAATAAACTACGCGCCATAGAGGACAGACCAACACGGTGTCCAGAAAAAAACTTGGAAAATACGAGATTATAGAACGGATTGGGCGCGGTGGGATGGCCGAAGTTTATCGCGGCTATCATGCGTCTCTGGACC
Organism: Chloroflexota bacterium; assembly: GCA_016234525.1. Classification (GTDB taxonomy): domain Bacteria; phylum Chloroflexota; class Anaerolineae; order Aggregatilineales; family Aggregatilineaceae; genus JACRBK01. Next base: position 2,747 of record JACRBK010000262.1, on the reverse strand, counting down.
GGTATGTAGCGATCAAAATGCTGCATCCGTTCCTGGCCGACGACCCCGAATTTAAGGATCGTTTTGAAAACGAAGCCCGTAATGTAGCCCGCCTCAAACACCCTAACATCGTACAGGTCTATGACTTCGATTACGATGGAGAAGGTGAAAGTTATTATATGGTGATGGAACTGATCAACGGCCCGACCCTCAAGGACCGGCTGTTTGATCTGGGCAGCACCGGCGCGCGTTTCCCGACTGCCGAGTCGATCCGTATCATTAAAAGCGCCGCCGAGGCCCTGGCTTATGCCCATCAGCGTGGCATGATCCACCGCGACGTAAAACCGGCGAACCTGATGCTGGATGAAGATGGGCGCGTGGTGCTGACAGACTTTGGTATCGCCAAAATCGTGTCCAGCGCGCAGTTCACCGCCAGCGGCGGCATGGTCGGCACGCCCGCCTATATGGCACCTGAGCAGGGCCTGGGCGAAGCGGGCGACGAGCGATCCGACATTTATTCGCTGGGCGTGATCCTTTACCAGCTTATATCGGGCCGGCTGCCCTTCGATGCAGATACGCCGTTGGCAATCATCTTGAAACACGTCAATGATATTTTGCCAGCGCCCAGCCAGTTTTTTCCAGGACTGCCCGAAGATCTGGAAAAAATCGCCTGCAAGGTGTTGGAAAAAGAACCAGAGGACCGCTTCCCAACGGCGATCCAGTTCGCCCAGGAACTCGGTCTGCTCGACGAGTCAGGCCGCCGACGTCCGATGGTGGACCCGGTCACCGGGCTGATTATCGACTCGATCCCGTCTCCCTTCGACACGCGGCCCGATCCGCTGTCCGGCACACAGCGCGCGACTCTGATGGCGGCGGCTGAAAAAGCAGGATTGACCGATATTACCCCGGTTACTCACCTGACTCCCCCTGGCAAAGAAGGAGAAGTGGTTTTAGCACAGGCGGGCGCGCCGGGACGACTGCGCCCGGTCACGGTCTTTGGGTTTTCCGCCGTGTTGATCGGTTTGATCCTGATAGCGCTGTTCGGTTTTGGCAGCGACCAGACCCCGCTGAGCGCTCTGTTTGGCGAAGAAGATACGGCAACACCCCAGCCATCGGCGACAGAAATCGCTGCCCAGATCACCGCCTCGCCCACGCCGCTGGGTGATGAAGTCCTGCCCGTAAAACCGCCCACTTCGACCCGCCAGGCCACTCGGACCGCGCAGCCCGGATCACGTACCACGCTGACGGCTACCGTCAGGCCGTTAACCAACACCCCGGCGCAATCGGCTACACCGTCGCCCAGCGCGACCAAAACGTATACACCCGCGCCAACTAACACGCCGACGCTGACACCAACCCTGACGCTTACGCCCACACCCACCGCCACATTTACACCGTCGCCCACGCCGACACTGACCTATACCCCGTCGACCACACCGACTCCTGACCTGACCGGGACGGCGCTGGCGAATTTCTTTGCGACTCAGGCCGCCGCCAGCCCCACCCCTAACATGACTCAAACATTGGCGGTGTGCGATTTCCAACATATTGTTGTGCTGCCCGAACGTTATGACCGCCCGCCTGACCCACAAGACTCCGGCAGCCCACGCTTGATTCCGGCGGGACAAGAATTTACTTTTGAGGTTGTTTTGGAGAATGTGGGCAACTGCGATTGGCCTTCAGGAGCGCGGTTGTCGTACAACGAAGAACTGACGCAAAACCCGGACGAATCGGTGAATCTGAGCGCGATTGAAAATGAGTGTACAACTGATCTTCGCCCCGGTCTGAACTTCGCCCGGCAGGAACAGCCCAACTTCTACCTGAATTCGCCGGTACGCATCACCGAACAGTCTGCGCCCATTATCTTCACCGGGACCGCGCCGCCAACCTTTGGCTGTTATTACGGCGTGTGGGATATGTTGTACCCCAACAGCAGCGTACCGCTGGGCCGCCCGTTGGTATTAACCATTCGCGTATGGGGCGGCGGGTAAGAGCAGCTTTCAGCGGTCAACCATCAGCGGTCAGCAAAAAAGACGCGCCGAGCGCGATACGAAAAAAGAAATCCCCTCTCCAATGGATTGAAGAGGGGATTTTTCATAAGTAGAGCAATAACCAGGGTTAGCTGGCGGGAACCGCCCGAATAACCATGCGCTGCGAGAACACGCCGTAGCTGTTGTCCCACTCGGTGCAGGTGATCAGGGTAAGCGTGGGGCCGCTGGTCGGTGCGGTTACTGTCCAATCGCCAGGATCGACCTTCTGCGAGGACATGACGACAAACTTACGTTCAACATCGCCCTCGGTCACAATGATCTCATCCCCTGGCAGGAGTTCGCCCAGACCCCAGAATGGGCCAGGATTATTCGTACCAAGCTGTACATGCGCCGCCAGTACGGTGTTTCCCCATGCCGGATCCATCCAGGTGGTTCCTTCCAGCCAGCCTACATAATACCCCAGGCCGCTGACGTCCCACTGCTGATCGATCAAGGGCATCTCAACAATCGGAATCGGGGCGGAGAACTGCGCCGCCAGCTTGGGAATCATCAGGTAGCGCACTCCGCCGGGCGTGGGAATGATATAGGGAGTCGGGGTTGGTGGGAAATCCATCACCACGGCGCCAGGGGAAACCACTGGTTCAGGGGAGCCAACCGGCGTAGTTCCTATTCCGGTCGGCTCAACTACGACTTGGGTCTCGCCGGGGGTGGCACCCCCCGGCGTTTCAGTAGCGGATGTTACCGCTTCGTCAGTTGCCGTTTTTTTTTCTTCGTCAT
>JACRBK010000261.1 GCA_016234525.1 Chloroflexota bacterium | reverse complement strand
GTATGCCCGTCATGGCGGCCAATAGGCCGAGTGTGATCAGTTTTCGCATGATGGTTCTTCCCTAAGCTTGTTTTCTCAATTCCACAAAAAACCTGCGCCGAATTATAAAGGGCGGCATAACATCCCGCAAAATCTCTCATGACCCTTTTAGTTCTTACTCGTGTTTTTGCGCAGACATCTCCAACACACGCAGGGTTTGCTCGGCAGCTCGCCGCCAGGTGAACTGCTGCGCCTGCTGATACCCCCTGGCGATAAAATCCGCGCGGAGCATCTGATCGGTTACTATCCGATCAATAGCCCCGGCAATCTCCGCTGCATCCCTGGCATTCACCAATAAAGCTGCCTCGCCTGCCACTTCGGGTAAGGATGATGTCTGGCTGGTGATCACAGGCGTGCCGCAGCGCATCGCCTCTAACACCGGAAAACCGAACCCCTCGTGCAGGGTGGGAAACACCAACGCCAGCGCCCCACTGTACAGCGCCGCGACATCGGCATCATCGATATAACCCGTCAGAATCACCTGCTCTGCGCCCGCCGTCCAGGCAGGATCATAAAGCCATCCCTGTGAGCCAGCCAAGACCAGCGCAACATCTGGCGACGATTGATCAGCACGCCACCGCGTAAAACCTTCGACAATGCGTGCGATATTCTTACGAGGTTGCAGTGTGCCGATAAAAAGCAGGTATCGTTCGGGAAGCCCATAACGAGCGCGCACAGCAGCGATCCTGGTTGGGTCAGTGATGCGCGCCAGGGATTCATCTACCCCTGGATAAACCAGCGAAATACAGTTTTCTGAGACACCATAATGCGCCGCCAGGTCTTGTGATGTCGCCAGCGAGTCCGCGATGATCCGCGTGGCCCGCCTGACGCTGTGCCGCGTGGATCGATCCAGATAAAAACGTGCCATTGTCGGGTGCGCATCAGGAAAATAGATATAACCCAGGTCATGCACCGTCACTACTGCCGGGCCAGGGAACCAGAGCGGCAGAGTATGTGATGGAACAAAAGTGACGTCGGGCCGATCCCGATAGAGAGTTAGCGCAAAACGGGTGTGAGTCCAGGCTCGCCGCCAGGGAATAACCCGGTAAATAACACGCGGGTGATCCGGCAGCAGCCTAACAGTAGGAGTATCACGAAAATAGAGATAATAATGATGGGGGGTATCGAGCGCCAGCAGCGCGCGGATAAGCTGCAAAGCATAGTTTTCAGTTCCCGTGCGGCGGGCTACAGTCGTCCTGCTGGCGTCGATGGCGATCTTAAGAGGTCGGCTCATCACCACTTATCCTGTACGCCGCCGGAACGCCAGCGGCAGCATTCCCACACCGATCACCGACAGCAACAGCGGCCAATAATCGGCGATCTGATCCAACATTTCCTGGTCGGCCCGGTCACTGTTCACAAAAAAGGCCGCGCCGCCCACGACAAAAAGCAGAATGCTTAACAAAACCAACCGGGCATCGTGCGTGTGTTCAAAGAGGTAAGTCAGCAAAACAGCCAGACTCAACGCCCAGACCAACAGCGGCCACCATTCCGCCGCATCGGGGTTCGTATCGATTCCATACACTAACACCCCTAACATGCCTGCTGTACTCCCGATCCACAGACCGATAAACAGCAGACCATGATCGCGCCGCCCATAGACCAGCGCATAAAAAAAGGTAGTAAATCCGCCCGCCAAGATACTGATCTCGACCAACACACGGTTAGAAAGGTCAGGCAGTCCTTCGATCTCCTGTTGGCGCGCAATCAAATAGACTCCCAATCCCAGCAGCAGCAGTGCCAGCGGGAGCAGCCCAACCTGATTACGCAGACGGCGGCGGAACTGCCCGGCGCGAGGCTGCCGCAGGCGTTCTTCTTCAGCCAGTGCCGCCATCGATGTTTGTTCTACGGCGGTCTGCTGATCGGCCTCACCTGCTGATTCATCCTCGGCAAGTTCGTCTGTATCCTCAGACGGGGACGATTCCGCAGGCTCATCATCTTCAAGCGCACGGAGTTCCTGCTCAAGTTCCTGAATAGAATGCTGATTATAGGCGCTGATCTCAGACACTTCCTGATCGCCAGGGGGTGTTTCTGCTTGTGATTCTCCGTCAGCGTCTTCGGGTAAAAACTCACGGTCCTCAGCCATATGGTTTTCCTCCACATGTCTTATTTTAGCGACGTATAGGCTGAAAGCAACCTGAGACCACCGATTTACCAGAGACATCGCATTAACGGACGAGACGCGCGATAATCCGGCGCATCGGCAAAAGGATATTTGACCGTCGATTGAGCCTGATGATATGATGGTCCCAGTTGGGTTAAGACTTTCCAAACTGCCACCATCCGATGGTTCGCTCGAGGAGGCTGCAATGCACAAATTTAGAGTCTGGTGGAACAGTTTTAAAACCGTTGCCCTGCTGATTTCTTTTATTGTCAACATGGTGCTGTTAGTCGTGCTTTTGATTGTGATGATGCAGATTTTTCAGATAAAAAACGGCATTCTTGAACCCCTGATTGACGGTCTGCACCGTAACTTTGTCGGGTTAGACCAGGCCGTGATCGAACGAACCATTGAAGTAGAAGACGAAATCCCGGTCCAGTTTGATCTGGCGCTCAACCAGAATACCAATGTTGTGTTAACCAGTGATGTGCCGATTGCGGCCAGCGCCAGTTTTACGCTTCCTGGCGGTGGCGGGGTGATTAATGGTCGGGTAGATATTGTTCTGCCACGTGGTTTGATTCTGCCGGTTGAACTGAATATGACAGTTCCCGTAGACACAACTATCCCGATCAACCTGCCGGTGGCGGTTTCGATCCCGCTTAAAGAGACCCAACTGCATACTCCATTTGATAATCTACGCAGCTTGTTGGAACCGTATGTGCGGGTATTGGACAACCTGCCCAGCGATTGGGGCGATGTGCCCGATTTCACGGTGGACGCCATCCAGGGAGAAGGTGTTAATCTGGTATCGCCCACTGAAGGCAGCGAAAATCCCTGGCCGGGGCCAGATGCCGGCACAGTAGACACCGAATCTGGTGTTGAACCTGGGACTGAATCTGGGACTGAACCAGGAACTGATGCCGTCGCAACACCCACCGAGGGAGAAACGGCTGGTCCTGAAGTTACGCCAACCCCCATTCAAGATATGGGAATTATCGCACCGCCACCTCAATAAGTTTGACAGCGGCGCGTTCTGCATTGAGAGGAAGGTTTTGTTGAGTCACGTATCACCGCCAGTCATTGATTATGAAGGATCGCCCTACCGCACAGAGTTTTGGGAGGGGCGTGGCCGTGATTATGAAGACCTGACCGAACGTATCGCCTTACGCCATCTGCTGCCCCCGCATGGGTGGCGGATCGCGCACCTGGGGGCGGGCTTCGGGCGCATGACCAACGAATTAGGCGGTTATGAACAGGTGATCGTGCTGGACTACTCGCGCACCATGCTGCAAGATGCGCAAGCCCGGCTCGGCACCAGTGATCGTTATATTTATGTCGCCGCCGACATTTATCACCTGCCGCTGGCCGACGGAAGCTGTGATGCAGTGCTCATGGAGCGTGTGATTCATCATATGGCCGATGTCCCGGCAGCCCTGGCCCAGATCCGCTCGATTCTGTCGCCTGGAGCGCCGTTCGTGTTGGAATACGCCAGCAAACGCAACCTCAAAGCGATCTTGCGCTATTGGCTCAGGCGGCAGAACTGGAATCCTTTTGACCACGAGCCAGTGGAATTCGTGAAACTCAATTTCGATTTCCACCCGGAATATATGGCCGATTGTCTGCGGCAGGCCGGTTTCATCACGCGGCGGCGACTGGCCCTGTCCTATTTCAGATTAGGGCTGTTAAAACGCATCGTACCGGTATCTGTGCTGGTTGCCCTGGATCGTTTGCTGCAACCTACGGGGGGCGCTGCCCCGTTTTCGCCCAGTGTATTTACACTGAACATTGCGGCGGGTGATACCCCGGCGGCGGGTGTGGATAGTGCGATCTTCAAATGTTTAAACTGCGGCGGCACGCTGCATCGCGGCGGCGATGAAATGATCTGTGCGCGAGGAGATGGACGCTGGCGTATTCACAATGGCATTTATGATTTTAAAGAACAAGTGAGAGACTAAAGCAGGGAAGCACCATCCAGTCTATCTGTCTGTAAATAGTGTGAGCCGTGTTTGGCTGTCGCCCTACCAAATCATTTGCGGATAGGACCTTATTTTCGCCGATCTCACTCCTGCGCTAAAATCGCAGGTGAGTTTGTTTTTTCCAACGACATTTAGCGATACAAGGCAGGTTGACATGACACCCACTGAAAGCGCCCAAAGAGGACTCTATTTTGAAGAGTTCGAAGTTGGCTTGGAGCTTGAAACACGAGGCCGGACCATCACCGAAGCCGATATTGTCAATTTTGCGGGGCTATCGGGTGATTTTAATCCCATGCACACTAATGAAGTCTTTGCGCAAGCCACCCAGTTTGGCAAACGGGTTGCGCATGGTTTGTTAGTGTTGTCGGTGGCAAGTGGCCTGGCTTACCAGTTGGGGTTCATGGAAGGCACCGTTATCGCATTTACGGGGATCGATTGGAAATTCCGCGCGCCGGTATTTATTGGCGATACGATTCGGGTGCAGATCAAAGTCAGCAGTCTGCGCGCCATGAAATCTGCGGGCGGCGGTTTTGTGACATTCGATGTTAAGGTAGTCAACCAGGACAACGCTGCTACACAAAAAGGGGAATGGACCATTCTGGTTGCCAGTAAACCGCAGCCGGCCAGCGGCGAATAACGGCTTGTGCCATTCTATTTGGCAGTGTTAATATGGATCATTTATGAACCGTTAGAGTAGAGGTGTATCATGGCCGATCAACCGGGCAAACGCCCCACATCAGAAAACGATCCGGCACAGAATAAACAATCCCTGCCGGGCGGATGGCACGAACCACCGGTGGAGGAAGGATCGTCGCGCCCGGTGGCGGTGGATGCCTGGTACACGCCCGAAGGAGCAAGCGCCGAGCCTGAGCCTGATCTAACAGAAATGGGCCAAACACAGCCCGCCGTTCAGCGCGAAGAATTTCCCGGTACAGCTCCGGTACGCACCGGAGCCTGGTATGTACCTGCCGATGCTTTGGACAGTCTGCTCGCCAGCACCGAAGAACCCATTGACGAAGCGCACGAAACATTAGCTGCCAGCAGTGAAGCGGTTCCGCTGCCGCTCGATGCGACGGAAGCTCAACCCCTGGCTGAGGGCGAACCCGCGCTCGCTGCCCAAGACTCTCAAAATCCACCTCTAGATGAAGAAGATCAGCCATTCTCACCGCTTTCTGCAAACGAGGCCTGGCAGATTGTCCAGGACGCGGCACCTACCGACAGCCAGGTAGGCGAAAGTTCTGCGGCAGATGAAGCTCTGCCGCCTGATCAAATAGACCAAAATGCGCAGCCCCAAGATCAATATGCCGATCAGGAAGAGCCAACCAACGACGCTGAGCCAGAAAGCAGCGAGCTTCCCTTCGCGGGCGAAGCTCCGGCAACGACTCTCGCTGCACCTTCGCTGACTGCGCGTATCTTACCCGTCCAAGAAACACCAACCCCTCGGTTAGGAGGTTTGCAGGGAATGGCCCCAGAACCAGGTATTCCCGCTGAAAGTACACCCAAATCTGACGCGACTGCCCCTCAGCCAGTCTCGCCAGGATTATCTCCTGCCGAAGCCGCGCTGCTTTCCGAACAACGCGCACGCGGTCAGACAGATGCTGGTCAATTCCCTGCGGCTGACACGGCGGCACCGGCGCAAACGCCAGCCGCACAGCCGGCCTTTGCTCAGCCCACCTCTGAGATCAAATCCGCCCCGACGACCTCAGCAGCGCCGGCGACTGCCGCGCCCGATCTGTCGCAGTTTGACGAAGTCGAGCGTAAGGTGAAGGTACTGCGCCAGCGTTATCAGAGCGGGCTGCTTACCCGCGACCAGTTCCAGGCCGAACTGCGCCGCTTAATGTTTTTGGGCGACGATGGACACTGGTGGATGCTCGGCGTGGAATCGGACCGTTGGTATCAATATGACGGGCGCACCTGGACAGCAGGCAACCCGCCAGGATATGAAGAACGAGTGCGGGGAAGCGCACTGCGTACCGAAACCGGCCTACAAGAAGTCATCAGTGGGGCGAGCAGTCTCCCGCAAATCCCGGTAGCACCAACCGCGGCTCCAACGTCCGCACAGGTACAATCTGCGGCAGCATTTGAGAGCGGTGAAGACAGCCTGCCCCTGCCAAAGCGTGTTCCGCAAGTAGACCCGGCGGCAACATTGGTTTCGCCCAGCACGCCGTTCCTCGAACCAATGCGCCCCTCCGAAGCGCCAACCCAACAAAAATCGCGCCAGGTGGACGCCAGCGCGGGCGAATATGTACCTTATACCGAAGGCGAAGCGGAGTTTCCGATCCGGCCCTCCGTCGAAGCCGCGGCAGGTTCCGCTGATTTGACGATGCGTTCAAGCACCGTCTCTCCCGATCTTACCGTCCCGCGCGGACTCCCCAGTGCGGGTGCAGCAGCTATTGCCGAACCCGCCCCCAAATACGAGATTGGACGCTTCCCGCAGCCTGATTACAGTGCCGCGTTAGAAATCGCCCATGACCGCCGCTTTTATGTCAGATGGGGAGTGCGTATCGCAGTGATCTCGATCATCGCGGGTATGTTCGTGACGCTGATCGCTTTGCTCGCCATGATCGGCTATTACTTTTACAAAGTAGACCAGTACACCGAAGCCGTTGCTTCGCTGCAAGAACGTGCCGCCAACTTCGAAACCACTCTGATCATGGATGCCAACGGCAAAACCCTGGCTGAATTTAACGATCCTAACACCGGCCAGCGTAAATCTATCCCGCTCGACCAGATTTCTCCCTGGTTGATTCATGCCACCGTCTCAACAGAAAACGAGACGTTCTACACTGATCCCGGTTTCAGCGTGTCGGCGATTGTGCGCGCCGTCTATCAGAATGTCCGGTCAGGCAGCACCGTATCGGGTGCCAGTACGATCACCCAACAGTTAGCGCGCGCCCTGGTATTGGATACCGAATTCGCCTACCAGCGCACTTTCGAGCGTAAGATCGTTGAAGTGATCGTCGCCTCGGAAATCAAACGTAAATACTCGAAAAACGAAATCCTGGAGATTTATCTCAACGAGATCTTTTACGGCAACTTCGCTTACGGTATTGAAGCGGCTTCGCGGACCTATTTCGGTAAACCGGCCAGCGATCTCAACCCGGTCGAAGCGGCATTTTTGGCCGGGCTGCCGCAGTCTCCGGCCACTTATGACCCGGTTGTAAACCGGGAATCGGCTATCGCCCGTATGCACACTGTCCTACGCCTGATGTCAGAAGCGAACGGGACCGGCTGTATTTACATTCAGCACGCCGATACCACCCAGTGGGGTGTACCAGAGGGTGGGGCATCATGTATTATCGCCCGGTCTCAGTCTGATGGCAGCACGCTGTATTATTATCAGACCCCCACCATGCCCGAACCCCAGGAATTGACGCTGGACCTGGCGCGGGTTGAAATCGCCAACTTTAAGCCGCCTGAATTCCGCGCTACCCACCCGCATTTTGTGAATTATGTGTGGCAGCAGTTGGAAGATAAATATGGTTCCCAGGCCATCTACAGCGCCGGATATCAGGTCTATACCACGCTGGACGAGAATATCCAGAGCGCGGCGGAACGTTCGATCACGCAGCGGTTGGGTGAACTGAGCGCACGCGGGATTGACGCCACCAACGGCTCCGTCATGGTTATGCGCCCCAGCGATGGTGCGGTTGTGGCCATGGTCGGAAGCGCGGATTATTACAACGACTCAATTGATGGTCAAGTGAACATCGCGTTTACCGCCCAACAGCCCGGTTCTTCGATCAAACCCTTTGTATACCTGACGGCGTTTGAACCAAACGCGCAAGGGCAATATTGGACCCCGGCCACTGTAATCTGGGATGTATACTCTGACTTCAGCGGCTACATTCCGACGAACTACGACAGCATGTATCATGGTCCTAAAACCGCAAGGGAATCGCTGGCAAACTCGCTCAATGTCCCGGCAGTGAAGACATTGAATTACGTCACGGTAGAGCGTTTCACCGAAATGGCGCAGCGAATCGATCTGCAATTCCCCCTGGGTGATCCAGTGGAGCGGCAGGCGGGTTTGCCCACTGCGTTAGGAGCGGTAGAGGTGCGCCTGTTCGATATGGTATCCGGCTACGCGATGCTGGCGAACAATGGCCGCCGGGTTGATGCCTATGGGATTCTGTACATCCGCGATAGAGCAGGAAACGAAATTTACCGCGCTGACACCTCGCCGGAAGGATTGCAGGTTGTTGATCCTCAATACGCCTATCTGATCACGGATATCCTTTCAGATAACGATGCACGCGCAGAAGAGTTTGGTTATGGCTGGCCGTTGGAATTGAGCGGCGCGCGTGTTGCCGCCGTCAAGACTGGTACAAGCAATGACAGCCGTGATAACTGGACGGTCGGTTATACCCCACAATACGTTGTCGGCGTGTGGGTCGGCAATTCCGATAACCGGCCTATGTACGGCGCATCAGGGCTTTCGGGCGCAGCGCCGATCTGGAATGATGTCATGGAAACCGCCCATCAGGGCCAGCAGGTGACGCAGTTCCAACCCCCTGCCGGGATCACCCAGGCCGAAGTGTGCAAGGATTCTGGCGCGCTTCCTTCGCAGTCTTGCGCGGGGCGCACCTATCAAGAGATTTTTGCCAGTTCTGCCCCGCCGCCCGCTGCCGAGTTGGGAATCTTCCGAACAGTGCAGGTTGACGAATTCACAGGCAAACTGGCGAACCAGTACTGCTCAGACACCGTAATAACCGCAAATTTCCTGGCCGTAGACGATCCGACCGCGATTAGCTGGATTAACACTACACCTGAAGGCAACACTTGGGCACAGCAGCGCGGTATTGAGCTTCCGCTGGCGCAGCCGCCTACGGCGTCGTGCGATCCGAATGAGCCGCGTCCTACGGTGGTGATCAGCAACCCGGCGCAAGACTCAACCGTACAGAACATTTTAAATCTCTACGGTATGATCAATATGCCAAACTTCCACCACTATGAAATCCGCTATGGTGAGACACACACGCCCACCACGTTCAGCGAGCCGTTGATTGTGGCGAACACACAGTGGCCTCAGCCGGATTCGCCGCTCGGCCAGTTCGATACGCGCGTTCTGCAAAATGGTCCCTACACCCTGCGCCTGATTGTGTACGATTCACAGGGACGCAGTCTTACTCGTGACATCCGTATCAATGTCGGCAATTCGGCCCCGACTCCACTTCCGCCGACGCCCGCGCCGACGATCACGCCGATCCAACCTGTTTTTGAAACCCCAACACTGTTCCCGACCCTGGAAGGGCAGCCTATTGTCCCCACGGGGCCAACATTGGAACCGACCTGGACACCGATCACACCCGGTTAGAACCGGGCAGCAGTCTGTAAATCTGGTGAGGGGCGTATCCATTACGCCCCTTCTTGTATCTTCTCCCTGGACAACTTACCATGAGTCTCTATTGGCAAGATCGTTACCAACCCCGGCGCGAGCCAGACCGGATTATCCGGTTAATGACCCTTGAGGATGTTCCCGGAGCGCTGACCCTCAGCCAAAGTGTGGGGTGGGAGCATCAGGCCCGCGACCTTGAGCGCCTGTTGTACTGGTCGCCCGATGGGTGTTTTGTGATGGTCGAAGACGGCGGTCTGGTTATTGGGACCGTCAGTTCTGTCTCTTACGAAACTGAACTGGCGTGGATAGGGCAGATGATTATCGCGCCGGATCGCCAACGGCAGGGCTTGGGCGGCCAGTTGATGCGGGCGGTGCTGGATCACCTGATCACGCGTGGGACGCAGCGTATCATGTTGGATGCCAGCGAGGCAGGCCGTCCGCTGTATCGCAGCCTGGGATTCCGTGAGCTTTATCAGGTCGAACGCTGGCAGGGTCGAGCCAGTACCTATCTTGGCCCACGCGCTCGCCAGATGCGCCCTGCCGATCTAGCTGACATCCTGGCTTTAGACACGGCGTTGTCTGGCCTCAACCGGGCGCATATTCTCACCCGACTGATCGAAGAATTTCCTAATCTGGCCTGGGTAGATTACCAACAAGGAAAATTAGAGGGTTATCTCTTGGGGCGAATGGTACAAAACGGGGCGTACCTCGGTCCATGGATGAGCCGCAGCGCTGCCCCGGCAGAAAGGTTGCTGCGGGTCGCTCTGGAGCAGCTTCAGGGACAAGCGATCACCTTAAATATCCCCGATAGCAACGGGCGCAGCGTCGTTTTGGCAAGCAACCACAATTTACGCCGTATCCGCCACTGCACACGCATGATCTATGGCGATGCTCAACCCGTTTTTCATGAACCACTGACAGAGTTGAGCATTGCCTCGTTAGCGACGGGATGATCTCAAAAGAAAAGGACTGATCGCCGTGTCCAGCCGTCCTTACCGGTAACCAGGGGCCAGCAGTGAAATGGACTGTACCAGCAGCGGCAGGCCGGTAATCTCGTGCCAGCGGCCATCCTGCGGCCCCAATACGGCAAAACAATCGACGGCCAGTTCACTCACCATTGCGTGGTGTAGATATTCTGCATAGATCGAATCGGCCATTGTGATCAGGGTATAAGTAAACTGGCGCTGGAAGGTCGATTCTGCTGTCTCATGACGGCTGAAGACCGAATTTCGCATCTGGTCCAGACTGGGCAGGCGAGAATACCCTGGCGGCAGCGCATCCCCTTCGATCTCAGCAACCACCACTTCCAACCCGCGTATTTGCAGCGCGTGCAGTCGTTCGACAAAACCAGCAACAGCCGCTTCACCCTGCCAACTGATCACCGAAGGGGATGACCAGGCGACCAGCGGCGGGCCGTCTGCTGTTCCCCACAATAAGCTGAGCGTTTCGCCCGGTTTTTCTAATGAGAACGCACCGCGCGCGCCAGAAACCTGCGCCGTGTGATCGCCTGACTGGACCCATAACATCTCTTGAGCATAGACCGGAATCTGCCACTTTGTGCCAGCAGAAACCAGATAATTTACCGCAACCGTCATCGTATCCACTCTTAAAAATTGTGCAGGTCTTCCAACATAATCAACCCGCGCCGCAGCGCAATTAAGGACGCTTCGGTGCGTGACTTGGCCCCTAATTCGTTGATTAGCGACAACAACTGCTCATCAACTAACTGGGGATCGATATGCAGCCGTTCGGCGATCTGGTCGTTGGTCAGCCCAGCCGCGATCCCGGTCAAAATGGTGCGATCCAAATCGCTCACACCGCTGCTCTCGCCGGGCGCTCCCTGAGCCATATGCGCCACCCGTTCGGCCACACCACGCCCTAAAACGAGATGCCCTTCAGCTACATCGCGCACCGCGCGCACCAGTTCGGCTTCGCCAGTGGTTTTCAGGACATAACCATGCGCGCCAGCCCGCAGCGCCCGCATGATATAACTATCTTCATCACGTCCCGTCAGAACCAACACTTTAATATCCGGCCAGGTTGAACGTAGCTGGGGCAAAATATCCAGGCCGCTGGCTCCGGGCATGTTGAGATCGAGCATCAACACATCGGGACGTTGGGCACGCACCATTTCGAGTGTTTGGATTCCATCATCTGCCTCGCCCACCACCACAATATTCTCTTGCTCAGCCAAAAACAGCGCCAGGCTGGTACGAAGAATCCGGTGATCATCGGCGAGTGCAACACGAATAGCCCCAGCAGACGAGGACTCTTCTGGTGGCTCGATTACTTCGAGCTGTTCGACCTCTTCGGTATCGTCAACACGAATGGCTGGTATATCGGAATCTAAGGTGCGATTATTGCGCGATAAGATAGCAGCGAGCGCTGCTGCCATGGTCCCGGCGCTTTCAAAACGAGCATCGGGTGATTTCGCCAGCGCCTTAAGAATCACCTGTTCCAACGCCAATGGAATATCAGGGACTAATTCGCTGGGCGGTTTTGGCGGTTTCTTTACCTGTTGCAGCAGCAGCACACCAATATCATCGGCATCAAACGGCAGAACGCCGGTCACCAGTTCATACAACACCACACCCGTCGAATAAATATCGGTGCGCGATGTGAGGGCAAGCCCTTGCGCTTGTTCCGGTGAGAGGTAGGCCGGGGTTCCAATAATACGCCCGGTAGCGGTCAGCCGTTTGGTTTCACCAGAGATTGCCAGCCCAAAGTCCATAATCTTGATCTGGCCGGTCGGAGTGATATGAATATTGGCCGGTTTGATATCACGGTGGATAAGCTGTTGGCGATGCGCATAATCCAGCGCCAAACAAATCTGGCGGCCAAATTCGGCAGCCACTTCGGGGGCGCAGGGGATAAACGAAAACAAAGGACGACCTTCGATCAGTTCGATGATCAGGTAATGGTAGTCGTTTTCTTCCCCGACATCATAGATCGCCATGATACTAGGGTGGTTCAACTTCGCCGCCGCCAGCGCTTCGCGTTGAAAACGCTTACGCGTCGTGTCGTCTACATAGGGCAGCAGCACCTTAACAGCGACCGTGCGCTGTAAGCGTGTATCTACCCCTTTATAAACGGCGGCAGTAGCGCCTTCACCAATAAGTTCTATTATTTCGTACCGACTGCTGAGTTTTTGACCTATCATAGAGAGCCGCTCGCAGAAAAGACCCGCAAAGGTTAGGGGAGAGTGTACAAATCTCCAGGATGATATGCAACTATCCGTTTGGGCAAGCGTAACAGATGATAAGTTATGGCGCAGTGGATAAGGGACGGGTACAGTTGATCCCATAAACCCACTGGTTGGAGGATAAGTCGCATGTTGAAACTATCTGCTCATTTGCTCGTCTTGATGATCTTGTTGGCGGGGCCTGTTCTGGCCTGCGGATTTTTCGACGATGCCAAAGATGTTGTTGAAACCGTAGATGCCGCCGTGAGCCTGCTGCAAGAAATCGAAAAAAGCGGTACCTGGGAATATATCTCTGATGGTCTGCAAGGGTTAGAGGATCAAGATCAAGGTTATACCGCCGTAGTTCACCTGCGCGATGGCAACGTAAACAGCGATCATCAATTTGAATCTCCCCTCAAAATGGATGTTGTGATAGAGGTTCAGGTAGACGCGGACGGGGATATGCTGCTATTGGTCGATGAAGCCGGAACAAAACGCCAATACTTCATTGAACACAGCGCTGATTCGTCCACCCCCACGCGAGTTTACCGGATTGAAGATGGGCGTTATGTGTGTGTCAAATCGGACGAAGAAGGCTCCACATTCGACAGTGGGCTGGACGGCATTTTTGAACAGTATGCTGGATTAGCGGTTGGCGCACAGTTTCTCTCGGTTGCCAAAGAAACAGGCGCTGACAAAGTCGCCGGTCGTGAGGTAACAGAGTACGAATTAGAATCCAAAGTCCCCGAAGCGCTCAAGATTCTGGAAAAGATTGACAGCGCCGAACTAAAACAGAAGATTGATGAATCAGGAGAGTTCGCGCTCTCTGGCGGTCTGTCTCTCGACAAAAAGACCGGTGCGTTGATGCAGTTCATCAGCACCTACGATGATCTGGATGATCAGCGCCGGACTGAACTAAGTTTTGAGATCACTCAATGGGGCAGTGTGCCAGACATCCCCGCCCCTACCGCTGACCAGATCACCACCGTGTGCGAATAACACCCCCCTTTTTTAACTCAAACACTCGCATCAGGATCATGCTGATGTGGGTGTTTGTTTATCAGGGTTAGGGATGCGCCCAAAGCCAGACTCAGCGGGGAAAACCTCTCTGTTTTTTAACTTCTTCTATCTGTACAGCCAGCGGCAGATTCTCGTTTCAATCACTTTTAAGTCGATCTAAACATTTTCTAAATATC
>JACRBK010000260.1 GCA_016234525.1 Chloroflexota bacterium | reverse complement strand
CCGCATTCACCGTCACGGTACAGTCATCACCATATTGCAGATTGGCGGTCGGATCGAGCGTGAAATTCTGCGGGCCGCCGCTGACAGTAACAGCCGACGAAATATCGCCGCTGACATCACACACCACCGAGAACCAACCAGCCGCCGTGTTGACTGCTTCGCTAAAGTTGATCGTGATATTGGTTGCAAGAGCAACATCCGTCGCGCCGTTGGCGGGCGTGTTTCCAGACACCGACGGGGCCGTATCAACCGCGCTGCATGTTGCCGAAATAACAATATCATCAAGGCCAACCCATTCATCGTTACCGGCAGCATTGGTGGTCATGATACGAAGCTGCACGGATGGCTGGTTCTCGGCTGCGGCGGGCAGCGTCACGTTGACCGCTGTCACCTGGGTAGCCACACTTGGCCCGGTGGTCGCATCGGCGATATACGCCGCCGCCACATCTGTCCACGCGCCGCTGGTGCCCACGCGATAATGCAAAGCGACCTGCTGCGGGGCATTGTCGGTCGAACCATCAATATCGCGCACATTATACTGGACGGTGATTCCCGTCGCGTTGGTAGTATTCAGAGTAATACGCAGGTACGGAGCATCGGCGGTGCCGGATCCCGAAAGCGCGACAACGGGATCGGTGATATGAAATTCAGTTGCGCCACCGGTTGTAAACGTGTTAGGGTTCGTCTGGTTGACATTCACATCGACCACACCGGGGTCATCAGCGGCGGTCACCGTGCGGGCGTCAACATCATTAGCAGCGGTCAAACCATCGCCGCGAAATCCTTCAATGCTAGCCACGCCGGACCAGTCATCGGCAGTAGTTAGTAACCCCGTATTTGACCAGTCTTGAGTAAAGTTTCCTGCTGTGCACAGAGCATGAGGCGCACTATTAGCATAAGCAGGGGCGGGACTCTCCGTAGACGACAGGCTGATTACAGCGCTGAATATGATCAGCAGGGCCAAAAGAAAACGAACGGTTTTCCTAAACCATAAGTAATGATTTTTGGGCATTGTACCCCCTCTAGGGTGATGGAAATTGGGATAGGCAAGGTTTGCCCATGATAACCCTAAAACCAGGAACAAACAATCGACAAATGGAGAAAATTTCTTAACCCTTTCTCATGCGCAAGCCCGCAGAACACGGTAGAATTCCCGCAGTGTAACCTCATTCTCGAAGGCGATTAGATGCAGTCTCTCACCGACTCGGCCCTCTCAACGCTCGAACTCGATACAGACCTCCAACGCGCCCCAGCTCGCCAGGAGCGTTCGCTGTTGATTTTGGCTGGGTTGTTCGTGCTGATCAACCATCTGGCGCTGACGTTGGTACGCGAAGATTCGGCGGGGGCGCTGTGGCCGGTGGGGGTATGGATGCTCTGTGCGGGAATCGGGCATATCGCGCTGAATCTCCGCCTGCCGCGCCGCGATCCGCTGCTGTTCCCGCTGGTGATGTTCTTGACCGGCTGGGGAACCAATGTGGTGATCCGGCTGGTTCCCTCGTACACGCTGCGCCAAACGGCCTGGGTCGTGGTAGGGACGGCGGCGCTGCTGGTCATCATCGCCCTGCCCCGCGATCTGCGCTGGCTGCGGCGCTATCGTTATACCTGGCTGATCACGGGTGTGAGTCTGCTGCTGATCACCATCTTGATCGGGCAGAATCCCGCCCAACGCGGGCCGCGTTTGTGGCTGTGGCCCGGTTTCGGGCGGCTGTATTACCAACCTTCGGAACTGCTCAAAATTCTGTTGGTGGCATTTCTGGCGAGTTATTTCTCCGATCACCAGCGCTTTATGCGCGACGACTCGATCCAGATCGGCCCCTGGCGCGCGCCATCACCGGCTTTTTTGGCCCCAGTGCTGCTGATGTGGGGCGTGTGTATGGTGGTGCTGGTCTGGCAGCGCGACCTGGGAGCCGCCACCCTATTTTTTGCCGTGTTTATGCTAATGCTCTATCTCGCCAGCGGGCAAACACTGCTCTGGATCGGCGGGCTGGGACTGCTGCTGGTCAGCAGTGCGGCGGCGTATTCATTATTCGATGTGGTGGCGCTGCGCGTGGACATCTGGTGGAATCCCTGGCCCACTTCCGGAGGCGATTCGTATCAGGTGGTGCAAAGTTTGATGTCTATCTCAGCGGGCGGAATCTTCGGGCAGGGCATTGGGCAGGGTTACCCGGCCATTGTGCCGCTGGCCCATTCCGATTTTGCTTTCGCGGCACTGGCCGAAGAATGGGGCCTGCTGGGTGTGATCGTCGTGACGATGGCGCTGGCCGCCCTCGTCGTGCGCGGCATGAGGATCGCAGCGCGGGCGCGGCAAACTTTTCGAGCGCTGTTGGCGGCGGGCCTGAGCCTGATGTTAGGTGTTCAAAGCCTGTTGATTATGGGCGGCGTGTTAAAACTCGTCCCGCTGACCGGGGTCACACTGCCGTATGTGAGTTATGGGGGCAGTTCGCTACTGACGGGATTTGTGATCGCCGGGCTGCTGCTGGTCCTCAGCGGAGAGGATCAGGCGGAATTATGATTCGGGAACTCAATCAAGTGACGCGGGTGATCTTGCTGGCCTTTGCGGGCGTGGTGATCAGCGCCGCTTTTTGGTCGATATATCAGGGCGAGAGCCTGCTCAAACGGGACGATAACGCCCGTAATGTAATCGCGGAACAGCGCATCCGGCGCGGCGCGATTTATGATCGGGACGGCGTGCGGCTGGCCTACAGCGAAGAAACCGAATCCGGCGTGATGCGGCGCGTGTATCCCTATCCCCAGGTTGCCAGCGCAGTAGGTTATTAC
Organism: Chloroflexota bacterium; assembly: GCA_016234525.1. Lineage (GTDB taxonomy): Bacteria > Chloroflexota > Anaerolineae > Aggregatilineales > Aggregatilineaceae > JACRBK01. Next base: position 2,375 of record JACRBK010000260.1, on the reverse strand, counting down.
AGCCTGACTTATGGCACAGCGGGCATCGAAGCGGCGTTTGATGCGGCGCTGCGCGGCACGGATCGTGTGAGCGATTGGGAGCAGTGGACCAACGATGTATTGCATCGTGTCCCCCAGGGCAGCGACGTAGCAGGAACGATTGACCTGGACGTGCAGCTTGCCGCCAGTCAAGCGCTGCGCGGGCGGCGCGGCGCGGCAGTGGTGATCGAAATTCCGTCCGGGCGCGTGCTGGCGCTGGTCAGCCAACCGGGTTACAACCCCAACCGTCTCGACGAACAGTGGGACGCACTCACCGAGGACGAAACCACTTCGCCGCTGCTCAACCGCGCGACATCGGGAGTCTACCAGCCGGGCGGCGCGTTCCAAACCGTGATGCTGTCCGCGCTGCTGGCCCAACATCCCGATCTGACCGGCGGGGGCGAAAGTGTGCTGAATATTGAGGTTCCCGACGCGCAGACCCTGGTCCAGGTCCGGCAGATCAGCCTGGGCTGTTTGCCCGAAACACCGGATCGAACGCTCACCCTGGCGGAGGCGTATCTCTATGGCTGTCCGGCGGCGTTCATGGGCGCCCTGGAGGCTGGAATCACGCCGGAGAGTCTATGGGATCGCTGGGAGATTCTCGGCCTGCTGGATGCGCCCACGCTCGATGGTTTTGAGACCACCGCCGGAGATCGCCCGCTGGAAATCGACACGGCGACCGACGCGGTGCGCCTGAATGCGCTGCTGGCGGGACAGGGTGATCTGACGATCACGCCGCTGCAACTGGCACAGGTCATCGCTGTGATCGCTAACCAGGGGAATACGGTACCGCTGCACATCGTCGAGGCGACCCGCGCGCCCGAATCAACCATCTGGCAGCCAGTGAACGACACAGTGATGCAGCCCGCCGTGATTCGGGCCGATGTGGCGGCGGCGCTGCGGCTGGCGATGTTGCAGGCGGCGGCGCGGAGTACCTGTGTGCAGCGGGCGCTGCGCGGGGATCAGGTATTGTACGGTCACTGCGCGCTGGCCTACGGGGGCCCGGATCAGGCTCCGTCGCCGCTGGCGTGGTTTGCGGGGTTTGTCGAGATGCCCTCCCCCAGTCCTGAAGCCTCGGCGGTGCTGGCCGTGGTCGTGCTCGAAGATGAGGCTGATCCCGGCGCGGCGGCAGATGTTGCCGGGGCCGCGTTTGAAGCGGCGGCACTCGCGCCACTTTCTGAGCCGTCAAACGTACAGTAAGGTAGAAAAACAGCACCACCCAAAATTTACCCCTATCCCCCCAACCCCCTTTCCCCGCTGCGCAGAGAAAGGGGGAGAAGGGTCGGCTGCGGCAGGGGGTGAGGTCGCTTTTAAATTGACGCCACAGCCTGCGCCCAACAGAATTGGCTAAAACATCCTAAAGGAGTCTTGAACATGGCCCTCCGTCCGTTCACTTTACCAGCCGATCTGCCCGTGTTGATCGACCTGATCCCGCCCAGTTTCCAGTACCCCGAAAATCCTGAATGGAGCCTGCAAGCTGATGAAGCGCAGGGTTTTGTAGAATCAATGGAGGGGATTCAACGCCTGTGGCCGCTGATCCGTTTTCTGCAGGTCTTTGTTCCCCAACTGCGCGATGTGATGCGCGGCTTTGTGTGGGAGGAAGATAACAAAGCGGTGGGCGTTTCTAACGTGATGCGTATGGGAGCTACCGAACGCTGGCTGATCGGCAATGTGTCGGTGCTGCCCGATTACCGGCGGCGCGGCATCGCGCGAAAACTGGTCGAAGCGTCGGTAGAATATGCCCACAACCGGGGCGCGAAATCGATTTTGCTAGACGTGCTAGCAGGCAATATCCCCGCGTACACCCTATACCAGACGCTCGGTTTTGAGCATTTCTCCGGGCAGGTCGGGCTGATTCACGATGGCACCGGGACGGTCGATGAACTGCCGCTGCCCGAAGGTTACACGGTTGAGCCGACTCACGTTCTCAACTGGCGGCCCCGTTACGAACTGGCGCAGCGCATCACTCCCGAACTGGATCGTAAATATTCGCCGGTGGAGGAAGGTCGTTTTCGCCAGCCTGCCGCGTTTTACATGTTCGGGCCGATAATCCAGCGCGCATTCGGATCGCAGGGCAAGGGGTTTATAGCACGCCGGGCCAGCGATAATCTGGTCGTGGCGACGGCATCGATCAACCTGCGTATCCGCGCCGGGGGATTGAATCATCTCACCCTGACGGTTGATCCGGCGCACAGGGTCATGGCTCCTTACCTGATACGATTTTTGCTGCGCCAGATCCTCGAACAGGCACCGGGGCGGCGCATCGAATCGGAGGTCCGGCAGTGGATGGAACCGGTGATCGCGGCGGCGCTGGACGCGGGTTTTACCAAACGGCAGGAAATGCATTCGATGGGGAT
>JACRBK010000020.1 GCA_016234525.1 Chloroflexota bacterium | reverse complement strand
GCGCGCCTGCATAAGTCAACATAATACGACCGATGACACATCAAAAATAAATACATGGGGGCGATGCTAATGGCGAGATCGCCCTCATTCTTTGTATTGGCTCGCCTGAGCGTGGGATATAGATGTGCGTAGAGCAATACAGATATTGTTGATTGTGATTATTGGCACTATCGTTCTAACGGGCTGTGGCAGCAGTTCGGAAGCTATAACCAGATCGGGCGGACTCACATCGACACACCTGACGCTCGATGAGGCTGAACAGGTAGCGCTGGACTTTTTGGATGCCTGGGGAAAAACATATTATTCAACCATGTATAACCTGATCAGCCCAAACGACCAAAAGGTCTACAGTCAGGAAACATTCGCTCAAATCTATAGTGATGTCGCAACTCAGATGACACTCAGATCATTGGAATCTGTTATCTCTGGTTCAACAAGGCAGGGAACAACAGCGATTATCCAGTATGGCGTCACATTCAACTCTCAAATGCTGGGTGAGATTGTGGATTCTGACCGGGTCATGCGCCTCATCGAGACACCCGAGGGCTGGCGAATAGCGTGGTCAACCATGGATATTTTCGATACGCTGGCGGAAGGGACCCGACTGGAGCTGCGCCAAACAACCCCTCCCAGGGGAAATATCTACGACCGCAATGGTCAGGTCTTGGCCGCTCAGGATGGACAGGCTGTTCTGCTCTATATCATCAAAAACGATATCTCCGACTACGAAAGCTGTGTCACAGCGCTGTCGCGCGTGCTGCACTTGGAAATCTCTGATTTAGAAGCACGTATGAACCAATTCCTACCAGAAACACGCTTTCTTGTAGGGGACACCGATCTTGAAACCTACCAGATCGAAGGGCAGGCCTTAGCGCAACTGTGTGGCGTTGAGACAGATGCCTGGACCACTCGGCGTTATTTTGGCGAACTGGCTCCCCACATTATTGGCTATGTCAGTCCTGTCAGACCCGATCAGGTGGAAGAGTATCAATCGCGCGGTTATCCGCCGGATGCACTGATCGGGCAAGAAGGAGTCGAACGTTCCTACGAGCAAGACCTTGCCGGGAAAATCGGGGGCAAGCTGGTGATTGTTGCTCTAACGGGCGAGATCCTGCGCGAAATCGGTGAAGTACCTTTTGTCCCTGGGCAGGATGTGTACTTAACGCTGGACAGGAATCTACAAGCCGCTGTTCAGCAAGCTTTTGTAGACGCCTACAACCTCGCTCAGCCTACCTGGGGAAAACGCTCGCCGGGTGGCGCTGCCGTTGTGATGAATGTTCGGACGGGCGAAATCCTGGCCATGGTAAGTTATCCAGGGTTCGATCCCGGCCTGTTTAATCCGGACTCTCCTGTCCCGAATCGCACGCAGGTGATCAGCGCCATCGAAAATGATCCTCGTGCGCCTCTGATCAATCGAGCTGCTACGGGGCAGTATCCTGCTGGATCAATCTTTAAAATCGTTTCAACGGCAGCCGGTTTGGACAGCGGTATTTACACGCCTGATACAAAAACTGATTGTGGGGCGCGGTGGTATGGTCAGGAATTGGGCGACGTGCTGCCCTACCGCACCAATTGGAACCCAGAAGATCAAGGGGTTCTGAACTTTACGCAGGCCCTTGCTTATTCCTGCGATCCTTACTATTGGCAACTGGGCGTTGTGCTGCAATACCAAGCTCCGGGATTGTTAGCCGAATATGCTCACCAGATGGGGTTGGGTATTCTCACAGGTCAGGAAGACATCGTAGAGAATGTAGGGCTTATTCCTGACCCGGAATATATGCTGCGCGTAAACCAACGTGATTAGTCCATAGCCGATACGCTGAATCTGGTGATTGGTCAGGGCGATATGCAGATCACACCATTGCAGGTAGCACGCATGGTGGCAGCGATTGCTAATGGAGGCACACTTTTCAGACCGCTGCTGGTGAGCAGGGTTCAATCTTCTGGGACGAATTCTGTCTATACCGCCCAACCTGCCCCATCCAGTACGCTTGGCTATTCCCCGGTTGTGTTTGACACAATCCGTCAGGCTATGTGCAATGTTACCTTAGACTCCAAAGGCACGGCACGGTTCGTATTCGAGGAGTGGTACAGATTCCAAGGGAATAACGGTTACAACATCGTTGTATGCGGTAAAACTGGCACGGCTCAGACGGGTGATGAGAATACTCCACCTCAAGCATGGTTCGCCGCTTTTGCCCCTCAAAATGATCCTGAGATTGCGATTGTTGTCATAGTGGAAAACTCGTGTGAGGGATCCGAAGTTGCGGCCCCTATAGTACGTCGTATCGTCGAGGACTATTACGGAATGTCGCACTCCGAATGGCCGCCATTGTGGCAGACGGGTTGCAGCATTTTGGGCGAGTAGAAGGAATTTGTTTTTGATGGGCGACATTATGAACTTGAGAAATCAGGCTGTCAATCGGGATCTGCCAGTGAAATAAAGAATGGGTAACAACAGAGAAATTACCGGAATGTCCCAGTCAAGTCGGGACACGTGCCCCTTATGTGTTCTGCAGACTTCCTCTACACTGGTAGTATCGCAGAATCATCCATAGTTGCGTCCGCTCAGATAGGTCGAGCTTTCTCCCTACCGATTGTTTTTTTCTCTTGCAGGAAGGAAAACAGAATCATGAGACAAAAAGTATTTTTTGTGGTCATGAGCCTGGTGCTTATGGCGATGATGGCCGCTATGTGGCTGCCTCAGCCGACAGCCTCCGCGACTCCGCTGGGCCAGGAAGTGAGCGCCCTCGTATCACTTGCCGCCGATGAGTCGCCCGTGCTCGACGGTGTGGCTGACGAAGCGGCCTGGGCCGACGCGGAAGCGTCTGATATTGAAGTCTTCGGGGGCGCGAATAACGGCACGACGACCGTGACGCTCAGATCGGTATATACCGAGGACATGGTCTATTTTCTCGTGACGTGGGAAGATCCTACCGAGAGTTTCATCCGGTCGCCCTGGGAAATGCAGGCGGATGGAACATGGATTCAACTCAAGGACCCGGATGACAAGGGGGGCGATAACAACCTCTGGTACGAAGATAAGTTCGCGTTCATCTGGCCGATCAACAACAGCATCCCTGGTTTTGAAGAGGCAGGATGTTTTATGGCGTGCCATGCGGGTGAAAACAACGATGTCAAACCCTATGGCAACAAATATACGGCTGAGGAAGGTCAGACAGGCGACATTTGGCATTGGAAATCGGTCCGCAACCTGAACCAGGTGCACGATCAGTACCTCGACTCGACCCAATATTCGCCCGATACCAAAGACGCCGGGCGGCACAGCGATCCCAAAGATTCGGGCGGTTATGCGGATAACAAGACCGAAGACGGAAAACTGCCTGCCTTCATGCCTGCCGGTGAAGATTTCCCGCGCGATGGCAGTCCCGGTTATATCCTGGAAAGCGAAACGCTCCCCTTCGATCCGGCGATGTTCCAGTCCGGCGACCGACTTCCTGCCATTGTGAAAAGTGAATTTGTGGGCGACGGTGGCGACATTGCCGCAGGTTGGATGTGGGAAGATGGCGTTTGGACGTTGGAGTTGGGCCGTTCCCTCGTGACCGAATCCGAATACGACGTGCAGTTCGATGACCTGTCGGCCAGCTACTACTTCGCCGTCGCGGCTTTCGACAACGCGCAGGTCCGCCACGCTTTTGAAACCGGGGCAACCCAGTTCACGTTCGGACAGTAGGCACGCTAAGGTCTGACCGATACCGGTGACAATCAAAGGGACTGGGCAGCCAGTCCCTTTGTGTTATCGCCAGTCTCAAGAGAACCACCTACAATAGGTAGGATTGAGCCTGTGTGGAACTGCGCCTTGTTAGAAAACTTCTTTACCCTAAACCGCTCGACGGTGTTGTTCGTTTACGGCCAGGTGTTTTTTGTGCTGGGGCTGGCGATCTTTTTGCAGTCGCGCCGCCACAGCCGGTTACAACTGGCGCGTGATCTGCGCTGGC
>JACRBK010000253.1 GCA_016234525.1 Chloroflexota bacterium | reverse complement strand
GGCGTGATGGTCGTCAGCCGCGAAGACCCCAGCATGACCCCGGCGGGCATGACGTTCAGCACACTGGCGGGCATGGCGGGCGGGGGACTGCAAACGCCGGGTGTGATGGGCGTGGGTAAATTCTACCTGGTCAGCCCGAAATTCATCTCGGCAGACGGCGGTTTTAAGCGGATTGTGTGGATGAGCAGCATCCTCAAAGAAACGATGGCCGATGAATTGCAGGCTGTCGCCGAACGCGAGGGTGATCCTGATCTGCTTAACAAGATCGCGGACGAACGCAGCGTGAACACCGTCGAAGACCTGCTGGCCTGGATGGAAGAACATAATCATCCGGCCCTGGCGATGCCCATGATGTTCTAAACCGGCTCCCTTCGAAGCATAGATCAATCTCGCCTGAATATCAGATACAGGCGAGATTGATCGACACGCCACTATCTGCCGGATGCAGAACAGAATGCACACCCGTTTTGTCTTGATGGTGAGAGAATGACCAGACCACAACTGGTGCGTGACTTGATGACAGTCGGCGTGCCGACCTGTGCCGCTTCGACTCCGGTTTCCGATGTGGCGCGCCTGCTGCTCGATCTTGACCTGGAAGCCGTCGCGGTGCTGGATCGCGAGGGCCACGCCGCTGGGGTCATCAGCCAGTACGAACTGGTGCAAGTCTATACCCGCGACGGATGGCAGAGTTTGACGGCGGAACAGGTAATGCGCGAGGATGTGCCGCAAATTCCCCCAGAGATCCCCTTGACCGCAGCTATCCAGATCATGCAAGATCAAGGTGTGCGCGTTTTGTTCTTGATGCATCATTCCGACGGAATCTCGTACCCGGCGGCGGTGATCACCTACCGGCACGTGCTGCGCCTGCTGGCAGCCAGAGATCAAACCGAACTCAAAGATTTAGGCATTCACGCAGCGCGTGAAGCGCCGCTCGATACTTTTATTAAACGGCGGGACGCGGCACGTCAGCGCGCGATCCGCCCCCCAGAGGAGTAAAAAAATTATGCCTGTTGAAATCCCAAAAGATAAGTGGCCTGGAACCGTTCGCGCGGTGACGATTGGCGCGACGGCTGCCGAGGGTGGCACACGCACGCGCACGGTCACCGTTGGCGGGCAAAAAGCGATGCCCTTTATGCATTTTGAAGCTGAAACCCCCTATGCACCGGTGGTCGCCGTCGAAATTCAGGACCAATTCCCACAAGATTGGTCAGGGCTGCTGCTGCAAGCCTGGGGTGATGCGGCTCATGATCCAGCGGCCTGGGCCAAAGCTGCCGAAGCCGCCGGGGCCGATCTGCTGCAATTGTCGCTCAGCCAGACCGGAGCAGATGGTAAACCCCTCACGCCAGCCGCGGCGGTTGCCACTGTGAAAGCCGTGTTAGCCGCTAGCGGCCTGCCTCTAGCTGTGTTTGGTCCCGGTCAGGCGGATCTGGATAACGATCTGTTGGTGGCAATCGCCGAAGCGACCAAAGGCGAACGGCTGCTGCTCGGTGTATGCGAAGACAAAAACTACCGCACGATTGTGGCAACCGCGATGGCCAACGGCCACCTCGTCACAGCGCGCACAGCGATGGATGTGAACCTTGCCAAGCAGTTGAACATCCTGGTCAGCGATATGGGCCTGCCGCTGGACCACGTGATCATGGACCCCACCACTGGCGCGTTAGGGTATGGCATCGAATACGGCTATTCCGTGATGGAACGGCTGCGCCTGGCGGCTCTGCAAGGCGACGCCATGACCCAACTTCCTATGTTGGTCACCGTCGGGTTTGAAACGTGGAAAACCAAAGAGTCGAAAGTGGGCGAAGGTGTCCCGGCGCAGTGGGGCGATTGGCTGGCCCGCGCGATCCATTGGGAAGTCACCACTGCTGTAGCGCTGTTGGAATCAGCAGCGGATATTGTGGTCCTGCGGCATCCTGAAAGCGTGCGGCGCGTGAAAGCGGCGATTGCCGACCTGATGGCAGTCTAACGGCGAGGAGAGAATTTAGAGATGGCATTAACGGGTATTCAAATCTACAAACTACTGCCGCAGACCAACTGTAAAGACTGCGGATTCCCGACCTGTCTGGCGTTTGCGATGAAGTTGGCCGCCAAACAGATCGAACTCTCCGCCTGCCCACACGTCAGCGCCGAATCGAAATCTCAACTTTCTGAATCGGCAGCGCCCCCGGTGCGGATGATCACCCTTAAGGCGAGCGGCGGCGAGGTCAAAACCGGTAACGAAGTGGTCTTGTTCCGGCACGAAAAAACATTTTATCACCGGCCTGGTTTGTTCGTGCGAGTGCGTGATACCGATGGCGCGGACACGATCAACGCGGTGGTATCGAAGGCCAATGCCTACACAGTGAGTTATGTGGGCATGGATTTCACTCTGGACGGGTTCGCGGTCGAAGGGGCTTCGGGCAATCCGACGACCTTCGCCGCCGCCGTCGCAGCAGTACGCGCCATCAGCAAACGCCCGCTGATCCTGATCAGCGCCGATCCAGCCGTGATCGAAGCCGGGCTGCAAAAACTGAGCGGCGAGACTCCGCTGATCTCTGGAGCCGACGCAAACAACTGGCAGGCGATGGCGGCGTTGGCGAGCAAATACAAAACCGTGCTGGCGCTCACTGCCGGATCACTCGATGGGCTGGCGGACCTGACCGAAAAGATCAAGGGTCAGGGCGTCGAAGATATGGTGCTGCATCCCGCTGCGGCGACTCTCGGCGGATCGCTAGCGCTCAATACTCAGATTCGCCGCCTGGCGATCAAGAAAAACTTCCGCCCGCTGGGTTATCCGATCCTGGCGCTGTGCGGCGATGCAGACCCGGCGCGTGAAGCGATTTTGGCCTCGCAGGCCATCGCCAAATATGCCGGTTTTGTGGTGATCGATCATTTCTCACCCGAAACCGTTTATTCGCTGCTGGTGCTGCGCGAGAATATCTACACTGATCCGCAAAAACCGATCCAGGTT
>JACRBK010000252.1 GCA_016234525.1 Chloroflexota bacterium | reverse complement strand
GGGCTGGTCGGAACTTCCAGCACGACATAATCGGCGTTTTCGTGGCGCATGGCAGTATAAAATTGATACGGCGGCGGCGGCGACATCACGTCCAGCGGGACGAAAGTATGCGTATCCGCCAGATAAACCAGCAGCAGCGCGCCCACCAACAGCCCCCGCCCTGCCGGGCGGCGCAGGCGGGTGATCCAGGGCGTGAAGGTCTGCCCGGCGAACACAATCAGCGCGAGCGTCGCCACCGGGACAAATCGCCCCGCGACCCGATATTGGCCGCTGGTCAGATTATGCAGCAGCCGGAACGGCAGCGGAATCTGTGTGCCGTTCACGGTGATGTCTGGCCCCAACGCCAGAATCAGCGGCGGCAGCGCGACCAGCAGCCAAAACCTGCCGTTCAGGGGGAAACTCTGTTTACCCCTATCCCCCTGCCCCTTTCCCCGCTGCGCAGAGAAAGGGGGGAGAGTGTTGTGTAGGGGCGCCGCTTGCTGCGCCCTGGTTTTCCTATCAAGAGGCAGGGAAAACAGGCGGCCCACCAGCATCACCAGCGCAATCCCTGTGACAACCACCAGCAGCATCCCGAAACCGCGCGGCTCGCCCTGCTGCGGCTGCCATTCCCATACTTTGAGCGAGAGGGCATAATCGCGCGCCGTCTGATAACTCAGCGGGGAAAAGGCGTCCATATCGGAGTCAAGCAGCGGTTGTAACGGGCCGATGATCCAGGCCAGCGCCAGCATGATTCCGACCGCGAATACGCCCAAAAACACCAGTCGGGCGCGGGTGCGCCATCCCTCCGCCTGGAAAAACGTCAGCAGCGCGAACGGGCCAAGCAGCAGCGCTAACCAGACCATCACCACCGGATCGGTGAGCCACGCGCCCCACAGCGCCAGCCCGACCAGCGCGGCCCAGCCAATTCCGCCCGCCTGTGTCACCTGCCGCGCCACACGATCCCACAACAGCAGCAGCACCGGCATCCAGAAAAAGCCGATCAGGTCCAGGTGAGTGCCGAGCAACTGCCCGCGCATGTTGGGCGACAGGGCCAGGATCACCCCGCCGGATAGGGCCAGCGCGTGATGAATCTTCTGCTGGCGCAAAAACAAGGTGGTTGTCCAGCCGGTGAGAACCACGCTGATCCACAAGGTGAGGTTGGTCGCCACAAGCTGCCCGGCGATAGGTTCCACGATGAGATACAGCGGAAACCAGACCGGCGTCAGGCTGTGCAGCGCGAGGTTATGCCTGAACGGGACCATCACCATCTCCGTATAATACGGATTCTGGCCGGTTTCGAGGGCGTGCCGCATCCACCAGTAATTCCAGTTAAAGTGAAAAAAATCGATCTCGCCGGGGACTTGTGTCCCCAGATGAAAGATCAACGGGGAAAGGGTGATCACGCCCAACAAGGCAAAGAACAACAAAACGGCAGACTGCCGCGTGAGGGTACGCCAGGAAAGGTTCATAATAATCCCAGATAGTTAGTTATCCGGCTTGATTATGCGCGTAATGGGCACTTTTTTCCATGATCTGACGTGATCGAGTTCGCCGCGCTGATCCGCTTCAAAATATGATACAATGCACGCCATTTGATCCGACTCTTTTAACCACAGCGAGGAGTACCGCCTGTGAACCTGCTACCCATTCAAATCGCGGCGCTGATCCGTGACGCTCTGCTGGCGGCTCAGGCCGCAGGCGACCTGCCGCCGTTCGCCCTGCCCGAAACCATCCCGGTCCAGCGCAGCAACAAGCCCGAACTGGCCGATTATGCCTGCCCGGTGGCGATGCCGCTCGCTAAAACCGCCGGGTTAAAACCGCTCGACATCGCGCAGGCCATCGCCCGGCATGTTCCGCCCGCCGACTTTCTCGAATCGGTCACGGCGGCCCCGCCCGGCTTTCTGAATATTCGCCTGTCGAACCGGTGGGTGATGCACCAGATCGATACCATCATCGCCGCCGGGGAGAACGTGTTCGCGCTCGATCTGGGGACCGGGCAAAAAGCCCAGGTGGAATGTGTGAGCGCCAACCCCACCGGCCCGATCACCGTTGGGCGGACGCGCGGCGGGGTGATCGGCAGCACGATGGCGAATGTGCTGGCGGCGCTGGGTTATCAGGTGGAGATGGAATATTACTTCAATAACGCGGGCCGCCAGATGCAGCTCTTGGGTCACAGTTTGCAGGCACGCTACCGGCAGGAACTCGGTCTGCCCGCTGCGCTGCCCGAAGAAGGCTACCAGGGTGACTATTTGATCAGCATGGCGAAAGACCTGGTCGCCAAATATGATAAGGCGCTGGCAAACGAACCCTGGGAACGCTTCAAGCAGGAAGCCGAAACCGCTGTGTTTGCCTGGATCGAACGCAGCCTGGCCCGGATCGGCATCCGGTTTGATCACTTTTTCAACGAAAACAGCGTCTACGAAAACGGCAAAGTGTGGGAAGTGCTGAAAACGTTGGAAGACAACGGTTATGCCTATCGCGCCGTGAACCGCGAAGGCGCGACACCGGACGAGATCGCCAAAACGCCCGCCAACGCCAAAGAGGCCATCTGGTTCCGCTCGACCAGGTTGGGCGACAAAGAAGATCGTGTAATCGTCAAAGCCAGCGGCGAGCCGACGTATGTCCTGCCGGACATTGCCTATCACATGAACAAGCTGGATCGCGGCTTTAGTTATCTGATCAATGTGCTGGGCGCGGATCACATCGTCGAGGCGCAGTCGGTCGCGCGCGGATTGCAGGCAGTGGGGTATGATCCCAAGCCGGTGCATGTGCTGCTGCACCAGTTTGTTACGCTGTTTGAGGGTGGCAAACAAAAACGGATGAGCACGCGCAAGGGCGAATATGTCACGCTGGATGAGCTGGTCGAGGACGTGGGGCCAGACGTGGTGCGTTATTTCATTTTGGCGCGCAGCGCTGACGCTCACCTGGAATTTGATCTGGACCTCGCCCGCCAGCAGGCCAACGAAAACCCGGTCTATTACATCCAGAACGCGCATGTGCGCTGTGCGGGAATCTTCCGACAGACGACCGAACGCGGCCTGACCGACGAGGGCGCGGACCTGTCGCTGTTGGGTGATCGGGAACAGGCATTTGTACGTAAAATGTTAGAGATGCTCGAAATGTTGGTCCAGACGCATGAAGAAGTCGCGCCGCACAAACTCGCCTTCTTCGCGCATGACCTGGCGCGCATGTTCCATCCCATGTACGATGAGGTGCGCGTGCTGCATGGTGATGTGCCGGAAGATGTCGCGAAAGCCCGGCTGCGCCTGTATCGTGCCGCGCAGATCGTCTTTAAGCGTCTGCTCACGCTGATGGGCATGTCCGCGCCGGATGTGATGTAAGGTAGCAATCAGCCGTCAGCAATCAGCCGTCAGCGAAAAGCAAGGATCGTTTGTAGGGCCGCAGCAAGCAGCGCCCTGCATTGATTCAAAAAGCAGCCTCACCCCCTACAGCAGCCGGACGCCAGACTCTCCCCCTCTCTCTGCGCAGCGGGGAAAGGGGGGGCAGGGGGGATAGGGGTAAAATCGGGCAGGGCTAGCCCTGCCCCTGCATTAAGCGTTCAGCACACTACCAATAAGGATAATCTCACATGGGACTGAAACCGGATCATTGGATTCGTAAGATGGCGCTCGAACACCAGATGATCGAGCCGTTTGTGGATACGCAGGTGCGCAACGGCGTGATCTCGTATGGCGTTTCCTCGTATGGTTACGATGTTCGCATCGCCAGTCATTTCAAAATTTTCACCAACGTGTTTAACAGCATCGTAGACCCGAAAAATTTCGATCCCCGCTCGATGGTCGATTTTGAGGGGGATGTCTGCGTCATTCCGCCGAACTCGTTTGTTCTGGCACAGACTATTGAATATTTTCGTATTCCTAGAAAAGTGCTTACTGTATGCTTAGGAAAAAGCACGTATGCAAGGTGCGGATTAATAGTAAATGTAACCCCCTTCGAGCCGGAGTGGTCAGGCTTTGTCACGTTAGAGATCAGCAACACGACTCCACTTCCTGCTAAAATCTATGCGAACGAAGGAATCGCCCAGGTCTTGTTCTTTGAGGCAGACGAAGAATGCGAAATTTCGTATGCTGACAAAAAGGGCAAATACCAGGGGCAACAGACAATCGTGCTGCCGAAAGTGTGACGGATGAGCCTATCTGAGTCTTTTGACGATCTCGCTGTTTCAACCAATCCACCTGCCCCGCCGCCGGTTGATGACCCGCCGCTCGTTGATCCGAACCTGAACCGGCTGCGGGCAGCGCTTGATGGCGTGATGCAGATCGCGGGGGAAGAACACCGCGAGCAGTGGCGCAACCGGGGCAAGGTCTATTTTTTCCGGGGGCAACTACAAATCGCGTCCAAAACCGCCTATACGCTGCTGGATACCCGGTTTGCCGAGGTGGGCTATACCCCCATGATCCAGCGCCACCGGGACGAGGACGAAGTGATCGCGGTGGAAGGGGTGTTGAGCCAAAACCCGATCAAAACGCGCGCGT
>JACRBK010000258.1 GCA_016234525.1 Chloroflexota bacterium | reverse complement strand
GGGGTCAGATGGTCAGCTTGGATTATTTGACTGGGATCGTGATCCCGATGTGATCGTTGTGCGCCTGGACAGCCAACCCAACCAGGAAACGCCGGCTTATTTCCTTAATAGTATTCCCCCCTGCACCCTGTGGGGAGATGGTCGCGTCGTGTGGAGCACTACCAATGCGACCGGGGCGGAAGAAATTATCGAGGCCCGTGTGGATGACGATTCTAAAATCCGCATGTTTTTGGAGGACATCATCAATCGGGGATTTTATACCTGGGAAGATGAGTTGATCCCACCTAGCACGACCAACCCGATCATTGAATCGATCACGATTGCCCTTTACGATGAGGTGCATACCGTCCGGCGTTTTAGTTACTGGCCGCAAGATGGATTCAATAAGATTATGGATCTGTGCCGCGCCCTGAGCGATGTCCCTGTGAGTGTGCTGCCTACCGCGGGGTGGATCAGTGCGTATGCTGTGCCATATGACGCAGCCGGGCCGGGCTGGTTGTGGCCGCCCAGTGCACCTGTAACCCTGCAAGAACTGGCCGAAAACGGCGAGGCACGCTGGATAGAAGGGTCGCTGGCGACAGAAGCCTGGCGCAGCGCCCGCGAAACACGGGGATATGCGCAGGTGTTAGAACAAAATGGCAGCGCTTATCATATCGCTATCGTCGTGCCGGGTTACTCGCGGCAGGCACCACCCCCTCCGGCTGATGCGACTACCGGATCAGGTTCCTGACCAGTTCGTGAGTCTTACATCAATACCATCTAGCGCCTAAACCGGCGCTTTTTGGTGCGTCTACCAATCGTCTATTGTGAGACACGGGGGCGCGTCGTACAATAATGTGCAAGTTCGTATTGATGTTTGTAGCCAAAAGGATTTCTTAAAATGTTACGTTCGTTTTTCCTCTATCTTTCGCACGCGCACTGGGCCAAAAACCTGATTATGAAGATTGGACCGGCCCGGCGCAGCGCCAAACGTTTTGTAGCTGGTGATACGCTCGATGAGGCTATCGAAGTCGTGCGCAAGCTCAACCAGCGGGGACTGGAAGTGACTCTGGATCACCTGGGCGAGAGTGTGACCGACGAGGCCGGGGCGCTGCAAGCCGTACAAGCTTATTTGACAATGCTAGAAAAGATCGCTCAAACCGGCGTGCGAGCCACTGCGTCGCTCAAGCTGACTCAACTCGGCCTGGATGTCCGCGAAGAGTTGTGTTTAAAAAATATGCGCCAGATTCTCGACTGTGCGAAAGCCAGTGGTAACCATATCACGATTGATATGGAAAGCACGGCCTATACCGATTCGACACTGCGTATCTTCCGCCAATTACGGCAGGAATATGACAACCTGGGGACCGTGATCCAGGCGTATCTGTATCGCAGCGAAGCGGATATGAAAACGCTGGGGCAGGAAGGCGCATTTGTGCGGCTGTGCAAGGGCGCTTATAAAGAACCAGCAGACCGGGCCTTCCCTGGCAAGGCGGATGTGGATGCTAATTTTGTGAAACTGGTCCAGAATTATCTTTCGCCGGAAGCGACTCAGGCCGGGGCCTATCTGGGGATCGCCACACACGACGAAAAAATGGTCAGCGCGGCGAAAACGCACGTTCAGACTAACCATGTTTCAAACGAGCATTTTGAATTCCAGATGTTGTATGGCATTCGCAGCAGGCTGCAAGAGCAGTTACACGATGAAGGGTATAAGGTCCGGGTGTATGTCGGCTATGGCACTGAGTGGTATCCGTTTTTCATGCGGCGCTTAGCTGAGCGCCCGGCGAATGTGTGGTTTATTTTGAGTAATTTCTTCCGCCGCTAAACAGAAGGGTGATAAGGTCGTGCCGTTCGAGATCGAAAGTGTCCACCTGGGCGAGATTAAGGTGATTGTCCCAAAAGTATTTGAAGATCACCGGGGATTTTTTATGGAATCTTACCGGCAGGACTTGTTCACTGACCTGGGAATTCCGTATAACTTTGTACAAGACAACCATTCGCGCTCGGTGTGTGGCGTGGTGCGCGGCCTGCATTTTCAGTGGGACGCGCCGATGGCAAAACTGATGCGCGTGACGCTGGGCCGGGTGTTTTTGGTCGCAGCGGATATTCGCAAAGGATCGCCCACGCTGGGGCAGTGGTTCGGGCTGGAAGTCTCTGCCGAAAATAAACGCCAGGTGTTCGCCCCGCCGGGCTTCGCGCGGGGATTCTGCGTGCTGTCGGACGTAGCCGAACTGCAATATAAATGCACGGCGCTTTACAACAGCAAGGGCGAAGGCGGCATCCGCTGGAATGATCCTGACATTGGCGTCCAGTGGCCAGCAGCAGAGGCTCAGGTTTCTGACAAAGACGCTCAGGCCCAGTCGTTCGCGCAGTGGTTGGCTTCGGAGCAGGCCAACGTACTGGCTTACCGGGGATAAAGAGAGGTAATCGATGACTCTGCGGGGACATGCCACACCAGAAGCGACGGCGGAGTATGCTCAGCATCAGGGCAGCCGGGCCGCCGAAGGACACTTTCGGACTACCGCTAACGGGTTGGTCGTGTCTTCACTGGGTCTGGGGACCTATCTGGGCCAGCCGGACGACACAGCCGACGCGGCCTACCAATCCGCGATTGAGCGCGCCCTAACACTCGGCTGCAACCATATCGACACGGCCATAAACTATCGTTTTCAACGCAGCGAACGCGCGGTGGGTAAGGCGCTCGCGGCAGCCGTCCGGCGCGGCGATGTGCGGCGCGAAGAAGTGGTGATCGCCACCAAAGGCGGCTTTGTGCCGTTCGATGGGGCCGCACCCGACGATCCGCGCCGCTGGGTCTACCAGAAATACATCGAAACCGGGCTGGCGCACCCGAACGATTTTGTCGCCAATTACCAGCACTGCCTCTCGCCCGATTTTCTGGACGCGATGATCGAACACAGCCGCCACAATCTCGGCGTGGAAACGCTCGATATCTACTATCTGCACAACCCTGAAACGCAGCATATCAGCAACACACATGACACTTTTCGGCGGCGGATGCTTGACGCTTTTGAGACGTTAGAAGCCGCTGTCGAAGAGGGTCATATAACAGCCTATGGCGTGGCAACCTGGACGGCATTTCGCAGCGCGCCCAATGCACCGGATTATCTTTCGCTGACCGAACTGGTCGGGCTGGCGTTTGAAGTTGCCGGGGATGAAAATCACTTCTCTTACGTCCAGCTTCCCTATAACCTGATGATGACCGAAGCCTTTGCCCTGGCAAATCAGCAGGTGAGCGACGAGTTTTTCTCAGCGATTGGCGCGGCGGAAGAGCTTGGTCTGACCGTGATCACCAGCGCGACCCTCAAACAGGGATTATTGATCAGCCCGTTTATGGCTGATCTGGCCCCCTATTTCCCCGATCTTAATAATGACGGGCAGCGGGCGATCCAGTTTGCGCGATCTACGCCAGGTGTCACCAGCGCCTTGATCGGTATGGGCCAGGTCGCCCATGTGGAGCAAAACCTGGCCCTGGCGGCTCAAAAGCCTACCGATCCCGGCGTGATCCGGGGATTGTTCCCGGAGGCATAAAACAACCGATGTTTTTTCCTATTTGAGCAAGAGCGCGGCGGTTTCGGCCAACCGGGTGGCGTAGCCCATCTCGTTATCATACCAGGCGGCGACCGACACCAGTGTTCCATCCATGACCTGGGTTAATGGCAGGTCAATGATCGAGGAATGTTCGTCGCCCACGATGCGCGATGAGGACCATTCACCCTCAAGTACGCTCATAATCCCCTTAAGCGGAGCCGCCGCGGCAGCTTTACGGAAAGCATCGTTGACCGCTTCCGCCGTGGTGGCGCGTTCAACGACCGCGTTGATTTCGACAATGCTGCCCGTGCGGACAGGAACGCGGTATGCCTTGCCGGTGATCTGCAAGTCCGGCCAGATGAACTTCAACGCTTTTGCCGCCCCCGATGACGACGGTATGATATTCTCCGCAGCGGCCCACGAGTCGCGCCGGTCGCCCATCGGCTGATCGGTCAGCGATTGGGTGTTAGTATAAGCGTGGACGGTCGAAAAAAGACCGGACTTGATCCCGAAATTTTCGAGCAAGACTTTCACCACCGGGGCCAGGGCATTGGTCGTGCAGCTTGCCATGCTGACCACAAAGTGCTGATCCGGTTTGTATTGATCAAGATTGATTCCTGGCAGAAGGACGGCATCGGCATCTTGCAGCGTTTTGCTGGCAGCGCTGACCAGAACTCGTTTTGCACCCTGATCCAGGTGCGCCTGTGCGCCGGGGCGTTTCGTCGCGCGACCTGTGCAGTCGATCACCACATCAACGCCTAAGGCTTTCCAATCCGGCAGCGATTTGCTGGTTTCAAAGTACAGAATCTTGCTGTCCCCGACGATCATCGTCGAGTCCGACACAGAAACCGGCTGGTGCCAACGGCCATAGTTCGTATCGACTTCGAACAGAGCCGCGAGTGTCGGCAGATCTTTGATATCCGAAATTGAAGCAGGGACGAATAACCCTTTGCCCAGAGCCACTTTCATGGCTGAGCGGCCAATACGCCCAAAACCGTGAATAGCGATTTTACCCATAGCATCCTTCCTTGATGGTTTCAAAAACGGACTACAACATGAGACCAGATTGGTCTGCGGAGATAGGTTACACAAGACGCATCGAACCTATACAGGACGATACTCAGCCAGAGTATAACCTTTTTACCTCGTAAATGCCGCAAAGTGAAACAGGTTGATGTAAGATCAAGAGGGGTAAACAAACGGGGTAGAGCAAGCCCTACCCCGGCAAAAACATAGTACTGACCTCGATTTATTGCTGCTGCATCAGCAGTTTCATATACTGGGCGCGTTCGAAACCAAACGGATCAGCGATATGCTGCTGGCTGACTTTGCCCCGGAAATCGGACAGTTTGGTGTATTCTTTTTCTTCCATCCAATCCTGAAGCTGCATCAGCATGGTGGAAATATAGGGCAGGCCGTTCTGGATCAGAGTCGAAGCGCACTGCACGACCGACGCGCCCGCCAGGATCGCTTTGACCACATCACGCCCACTGTGAACGCCCGTATTCAACGCAAGATCCATCTTGGTGCGCCCGTAGAGCAGTGCGACCCAGCGCAGTGGGACTTTGATCTCCGACGCGGCGCTCATGGTCATTTCGTTGACCAACGATTCGCTGTCGATGTCGATGTCTGGCTGCAAGAAACGGTTGAATAACACCACAGCACCCGCGCCGCGCTTTTCAAGTTCGCTCACGATATGCGGGGTGGAGGTGTAATAGGGGCTGAGTTTGACCGCCAACGGGATCGTCACGGCTTCTTTGACGCTCGCCACAATATCAAACAGGCGTTGTTCCAGTTCTGCACCAGAGACAGCGGAATCCGCGGCCACGATGTAATAGTTGATTTCCAACCCGCTCACGCCGGTTTCCTGAAGTTGTTTGGCGTAGCTGACCCAGGTG
>JACRBK010000257.1 GCA_016234525.1 Chloroflexota bacterium | reverse complement strand
TGTGCAGATGCCGCAGCCGGAGCAGTAATCAATCGAATGGTCCGGTGAAGGTTCGCCCGGCTCGCGCATCCGCTGCGCTTGCGGCCCCACCGTTTTAGGACCAGGAAACAGCGGCGTCACAGCGGCGACCGGGCAGGCTGATGTGCAGATATTACACTTCAGGCAGTAGTCGGCGGTAAAAGGCGTGTGGTCGATTAAATGAAAACGGTTGTCCATAAATTTATTCCAGATTTTTAGTTTGCAGGTAATTTAGTGCGGCTTGAATATTAACTTCCAGCGGCTTTATCGCATCCAGGATCAACCGAGATTCATTCCACGCATTATAATACCCGCGCACTCGTTCGATCTCATCCCAGGTCAATTCGTGCCAACCAGGAATACCACGTGTGCGAACTTCTAGCCGGGCGCGATGGGCCATTTCATCGGAACACTGGCATTCGATTACGTACCACTCGGCCTGGTATTCAGCAGCCAACTGCCGCCACTGCTGCCGGATACGCTCGAAACTGGCGACACTATCCAAAATTACTGACTGTCCCAGGTTTAACTGTCGTTGGGCCAATGCCGTCAGCAGTTCGTACCCGGCATAACCGATCCGCTCCTGGCATTCCGGGTAGGCGTCCAGCCCAGAGCGGAGCAGCGCCGCTTCTAACCAGTCTTTGGCAAAAACAGGGATTCCTAATGTTCGCCCAACGGCTTCAGCGACGCTGCTTTTGCCTGTACCCGGCAGCCCGGTAAAAACGATCAACTTCATGGATTAGCCTATGTTCAGCGCCCGGCGCAGATGATCCAGCGACGAATTGCCGCCCGAACACACGAATCCTACTTTTTTGCCGCGCAGCGACTCGCGCAGGTCATAGATCGCCGCCAGCGGAGCGGCGCCCGCGCCCTCGGCCAAGGTATGCGCTCGCTCGATCATCCAGACCATCGCCTGCAAAATCTGATCGTCGCTCACCAGCGCAAAATCATCTAGTTTTTCCCACAAAATCGCCTGGGGTAGTTCAAAACCCGCGCCGGTGGCTAAGCCTTCAGCAAAGGTTTGATTGGGCGCGGTTCGAATCCCTTTCGCTCGCCAGGATTCATACCCTGCCGCAGACGCGCCCGCCTGCACCGCGATCACGCGGATCGCGGGATTCACCGCTTTGGCGGCGATACACGCGCCAGACGCGCCGCTGCCCCCGCCGAGCGGCACGAAGATCGTATCCAGATCGGGGACATCCTCCAGCATTTCGAGTGTTTCCGTCGCCACACCCGCGATCAAGTGGGGTTCGTTTCCGGCGTGGACATAACGATAACCGTGTTCGCGGGCCAAAGATTCCGCGTGCATTCGGGCATCATCGAAACGCGCCCCGTGAAAAATCACCTCGGCTCCCATGCCCTGAATCGCCGCGACTTTGCCGGGATTCGCGCCCTCTGGCACGACGATCCGCACCGACACGCCGAACAGCCGCCCGGCATAGGCAATCGATTGGCCGTGATTGCCCGTCGAGGCGGTGATCAGGCCACGTGTGCGTTCGTCGGCGCTGAGCTGCGACACAAGATTGATCCCGCCGCGCACTTTAAACGCGCCGATAGGCTGGGTGTTTTCGTGTTTGATAAACACTTCCGTGCCAATCAAACTGTTGATCGCCGGGTAGCTAAAAAAGGGGGTGCGCTGCAAATAAGGCCGGATACGGCGTTTCGCGTCCAGCACATCTTGAAAGGTTGGAAAGGTATAGTCCATTTTCGCTGCCTATGAGTAGGGGCAGGGCAGGCCCTGCCAATGAGTGTCAACTTAAAACGGCCTCACCCCCTACCCCCTCTCCAACCGTGTTGGAGAGGGGACCGCCGCCCACCCTTCTCCCCTTTTCTCTGCGCAGCGGGGAAAGGGGGCCGGGGGGATAGGGGTAAATCCGCATAACCCGATTAAATAGTAAAAGTGCATTAACAGGGGGTAAGGCTAAATTTTCTTCAATCCAAGCGCGGTAGCGATAGCCTTATAGGCGGTCGCCAGCGCGATTCCTTCGGCGCAGCCATCGGTGAGCGGGTTGAATCCCGCCAGCAGATGCCCCACCGCATACACATTTTCTAGCATAGGCGCACCGCTAGCGTCCAATGGGCGCATACACGAGTCCACGCGCAGCCCCACCAGGCGGTGAATCGGATGGCCTTGTTCGTGCAGCAGCCGATCCTCATACCAGCCGGAGCGCCCCTCGCCAGGGGGAGCCATCACCGGCAGATTGAATACCGGCTCCCATAGGCGGCCCGTTTCGTCACTTTGAATACCGCCGTTATACAATCCGCCGGTAGCGAGGATCACATGATCGGCGTGAAAAATATTATTGTGTCCCAACGCCCCCACTTCGACCCCCACGCAGCGCCGCTCTTGCATGATTCCGCGCAGAACCGGGTGACCGATCTGTACGCGCGCCCGGCGCCGCAGCAGCCAGCCGCGCAGCTTTTGGCTCAGGCGCGTTCCTGATAGGCTGGGGGGCAGGGTGGGAATCTCGAAACAGGGACGGCCCAACTGCTCCGACAGGTGGCTGAGCGCCTCCAGGTGCTGATCCATGCCCAGCACCGCCGGAAAGCCGATTTTGTCTACGCCGCTCAGGTGGGGTTTGATCTGGTGAATGATCATGTTACGCGCGTCGACTTGATCCAGCAGCAGCGCCAGTTCGGCAGGATACAAGTCCCAGCCGCGCGCCCCGGCGGGCAGATCAACCCGGATCGCGCGGGCGTTGATACCCTGCTGTTGCAGGTTGCCCGCTGCCATTTCGGGATAAAAGTCGCGCCAGCCATTAAAGCCCACCAGCAGCAGCGATTCGCTGAATCCGGTCAGATCGCCGTGCGCGATGCCCTGCGGCGCGGCTAATGGGGTCTGGATTGCGCCGAGCATGGTGATCAGGCGCAGGTTGTGTCCGTCTTTGGTGCGCTGTTCATACGGCTCACCGATCTCTTCCGCCAGCCTGCAAAAAGAGGCCAAACCGCGCACTACTGCGTCATCTCCGGCGAGCGCGTAGGGATGATCCGGGTGCAGCGCTGCAAAGCCGCGCACCTCCGCGATCACGTCATCGTCAGCCCGGTCACACACGCTGATCCAGCCGGGAGTTACGATCTGTTGGCCCCATCCCTGGGCGATCAGGCGCACTTTGGCACCCGCCCGTACCGCTTTGGCGGCGGCTAACAGTCCGGCTAATCCGGCCCCGATTACGATCACATCGGTTCCTTGCGTGCGCGGGAAGGCATACTGCCCGCTGCTGGGTGTTTTACCAGTATCAGTCATGGCTTGGTTCCTCCGGCGCTGCCAGTTGATCCAGGCCGAGTGTGCGGCGATAGATCATTTCATCCAGATAAAGCTGGCGAAGCTGGTGGCCCCACAACAGGGGGCGCACGCCCCGGTAACGTTCGTTCACAAAATCGTGTAAGGCGCGCGTGGTGTCGGCGCTGGATTGTTTTTTCGCCTGCTGCAAAATGCCCGCCGCCCGGTACGCGCAAAATCCTGCCTGACATGGTCCCATGCCCAGGCGCAGATCGCGCCGCAGATCATCCAGCGCCACCGGCTGATCCCCATAAGCGGCGATGGCTTTTTCTAACTGTGGGCGCGTGACCATTTCACATTCGCAGATCAATTCGCCGGGTGTTTCGCCGTGTTCCAGGTGGTGCAAGCGGTGATCCAGGCGGTGGGGATTCGTTTTTACGCCGGGCAATACTTCGGCGGCGGTGGTGCAGGGGCGGGTATGGCTCAACTGCTGGCACACCACGTCCACCGCTTTTTCGGCCATCAGGCGGCAGGTAGTCAATTTTCCACCGACCACTGTCACCAGGCCGCGCACGCCGTCGCGCTGCTGGTGATCGATCACGGAGAAGGTGCGTTTGACATCGCGCCCTATCGCGTCACCGTTACCGGCTTCCGGCGGCTCATAGAGCGGACGCACCCCCGCCCAGGCGCGTAGTGCCCGGCCCAACCGAATGCCCGGCACGACGGCATCGGCATCATTCAGAATTTTACTGACTTCCCAGGCTTCGATCCGGTAATCGTCCGGCTGTTCGGTGATGACGGACGTGGTACCCAGCACACACACGGTTCCTACTGGAACCAGAATATCACCATCGGAGGCCGGGCGCAGGCGGTTGACGACCGTATTCACCCAGCGCGTATTCATGGCGATCATTGCGCCCCGGTCAAACTTGATCTTCACATCCAGCCCGGCGAGTCCAGCCACCACGCCGCACCAGGGACCGGCGGCATTGAGTACACAGGTGGCGTAAATGGTGCGTTTTTCCCCGGTGCGTGTATCTTCTAAGTGCGCTCCGACGACGGCATCCCCTTCGCGGATCAGCCCGGTCACGCGGTGATAGATCAGCACATCCCCGCCGAACGCCCGCGCTGCTTCGATAAAACCGTGAATCATGTCGAAGCCGTCGCACGCGCCATCGGGAATCCGGTAAACGGCGGTGATCTGTGACGTGAGGGCGGGTTCCTGGGCGCGCGCCTGGGCCGGGGTGATCGCCTCGACCGGGATTCCGGCATCAGCGCAGGCTTGCACCCACTTCGCCGGGAAATCCGCCGGGTCTGCGGGCGTGGCGACGAACAGCCCGCCGGTATCTTCAATCGAGAACGGGACGATCCGGCGCAAAATGGTATTTTCGTCAATACATTCGCGGGCCGTTTCGGGGTCGCGCACGACATACCGCCCGCCGGAATGCAGCAGGCCATGATAACGGCCCGATGTGCCGGTAGCGAGATCGTGTTGTTCGACCAGGATCGCCCGCAGCCCGCGCCGCGCCAGATCGTAGACCGCCGCGGCCCCGGTCGCGCCCCCGCCGATCACCAATACATCCACCGATTGAGCAGACAAACGCGCGCTCCTCGCAAAATCTATTACGGCCTAAATATTTATTGGAGTTGATTTGATCGGCAGAATAACATGCCCGGCGCGAGGTCGATAGTACTAACTGTCACGATTGTGTGATACGAAAGGGAGTTGGCGTGAAAAGCAGCAGAATCCAAGTTCAGCTAGGCGGCTGCTACCGCTGTAATGACTAATGGCAGGTGCAGTTTGTCTCGATCATGCTGGCTAAAATTAAACACGACGAATCCTATCACGCGCCCGTCAACTGTCCGACGTTCAAATATATCGTCGCTGATTTCTTCAAGACTGGCTGGCGCATCCTCAAAGATAACCTCCAGATAATCGCCTTCACGGTCATACCAGATTTTCAAGGAATCCATACGATTGGTCCTTTCTTCAGACGGCTCGAAAAGTAGGCTGTTAGTATAAATGCATCGTCTGTTTCTATTTTAACAGCAATAACCAAATATTTGCGTGTGACTGGTGTATGTTCATACAGGCGGTGATAAGCATGAACATTTGAGTCTTTAACAGTCGTAATCACCATATCAGGAGCAGCAAGGGTTTCAATCAGCCGTTCTCGCTGCTCAATCATTTCTGGATGTTCGAGAATATGTGTCCATCGTTCGTTAGTCAGGCGAATCGCACGATTGTTGTAGTCTGTGAACACTTCAAAATCGGGCATGTGTTTGCCTCACATAATACTGCGGATGCGCTGAGCCATGATCGCCGGGTCGGTCTGGTACGGGAAGATGATGCTCAGCCGTCCCTCCGCATCCAGCGCAAACGAGGAGGCAGTGTGATCAACCAGATAATTACCTTCCTGAGCGCTGTCGTAGTTGACGCGCTGATAAAACAGCCCGTAATCTTTGCCGATGGTGCGAAGGGTGACATCCTCCCCGGTCAGGCCGATGAAGTCGGGATCGAATGCTGCCACATACGCCGCCAGCCGCTCAGGCGTATCGCGTGCGCCGTCGACGCTCACGAACACAAAAGCGACGTTTTGCGCCTCGTCGCCCAGTTCAGTTTTGACGCGCTTAAACTCGGCGAGGGTCGTCGGGCAAACGTCCGGGCAGTTAGTGTAACCGAAAAACATCAGCACGACTTTTCCGCGCAGATCGTGCAGACTCAGCGGCTCCCCGGTGTGGCTGGTCAGGGTGAAATCTCGCACTTCGCGCGGCGGGTCTAACACGGTGCCGGGCAGCGGCGTTGCCGTTGGCGGTTTGCTGCCGTCGCTTTTGGTACATCCCGCCAGCAAGATGGCGAACAAGAGCAGTACCAGCAGAACCGACATTGGGGCGCGGCGCGTTTTGCTGCGTTTTACCCCTATCCCCCGGCCCCTTTCTCTGCGCAGCGGGAAAAGGGGAGAATATACACTGCCGATCATTTTATAAAATTCCATCTGTATTCCGCTTACTCCATCGCCTTAACCGCCGCGTCTACCGTGAGGGTTTTGCCGGATTCAAAAACTAGCGTCAGCGAGACAGTATCGCCGGGGTTCAAATCTTTCTGGACGCCCAACAGCATCACATGAAAACTGCCGGGTTTGAGTTCCGCGCTGCCTCCGGCGGGAACATCGATCCCTTCTACCGGACGCATTTGCATCACGTCACCCATCATCGTCGTTTCGTGAATCTCGACTACGCTTGCGATCTCGGTAGGGATTTCGACGCGAATCAGCCGCTCCGCCTGATCGGTGCTGTTTTCGATCATCATAAACGCCCCGCTGACACGACCCATGCCGGAATCTGCCCCTTCTGTATCGCCTATCGGGATGGTAGCGCGCACCCAGGCATCCTTGATCACAAGTTCGCCCTTTTTATCGTCTTTGTCTTCTTTCTTATAACAGGCGCTCAGGGTCGTGATCAAGACCAGGGCGATTACCAGCAGCAGCCAAAAACGTTTATTCGAGCGGGTGGACTGAATCATCATATCCTCCGAATGGATTGTTTAGGGAGTGTTGAACTCAAACGAACCACGCACCGGGGCGCGGGCGAGATTAACCGCTGCTCCCGCATGACGCAGAAAATCAAGGCTGCCGACTTCTACCGTGATCTGCCACTGGCCCGGTTCCAGCGCCACATTCGCGCCATAGTGGAAACCATAGAGCGGCGAGATCACCGGCTCGAACGGAACCTCATGCACCGTGACTCCCTGCCGGAAGATCACGCTGACCGCCGCGCCGGGCAGCTTTTCCTCATAATTCAGAACATGGTCTGTCACATCGACGACAAAATACAGACTGCCGGGGGGGATTTCTTGCGGTGAGGTCGTGCCATTGTCCCCGACTTCGTAGAGCGGTTGAGCCTGTTGATAACCGATCTGGACGTGCAGCCCGTCCTGCGTAATCTGTCCTATCGGCTGAATCGCTGCCGCTCGCCCCGCAATGCTGCCATCCACATTGAGCGTGAAGCGGCCTTCCCACGTCACCGGCTCTAGCCACAGGGTTTGTGCTCCCTCCTGGCGCAGCGCGTTAACCGGGCTGATCACCGCCGTCCAGGTGTATTCCACACCGCCGGGCAGCAGAAAATTGTCCCCGAAGTGATAACCGTGTCCTGGTGCATACATTGCGGGTGCGCCTGCTTCCACCACGATCTCATTCGTATCCGCGCGGCGCAGGGTGAAATTCACGCTGACCGGCAGCCGTTCACCGAGTGCCAGCCGCGCATCTACCACATCAATTGTGATATGCCGCAGATCACCCTCGGTTATCTCGCCACACAGTTCGAGATTGCCGTCCACCACCTGATAAAGCTGCGCCGCCGGGCCGACATTAAAGATCAACTGGAGATCGTCTTTGATTTCGAACGCGATGCCGGTTCCGTGTGTATGGGTGACGGCTCCGGCGGGAACCGCCGAGCAATCACACACGGGGCATTTTTTGTCCGGCTGGAAAGTGAGCAGCGCCACGATAAACACAGGCGCGAGCGCCAACGTAAACAACGCCGGGAGGAGCAAAACTTTTTTGTCAGGCATGGTCACTCAATGAGCCGATAATTTAAGAGAAAAAGAGGAGCGCCGTCAGATATCGAAAGCAGCCTCATCCCCTACTGGTTAGTCCGAGCAGCATTTGGAGATGTAGGGGCAGGGCTTGCCCTGCCCTGGGCGACGCAAGCATCGCACCTACAAAATAAACGTGGACTGACCACTACCACCTCTCCAAGCAG
>JACRBK010000259.1 GCA_016234525.1 Chloroflexota bacterium | reverse complement strand
TGAGGAAGCGGCGCTGTATGCCCGGCGCGAAACGCAGCGGTATGACCGGCAGGATGAAGCGTGGGCCTCGCCCATATTGATCGCTCAGAACACCTATGCCGATGCCCGGTAGAGAGTTTTTGTGGTTAGTTTTTAGCTCACAGTGTCAGTTTACAGTGATCAGTTTACAGTTGTTTGTTATACAGCCAAAACCAGCGACGCTTGATTTTACTAACAACTCATAACTAAAAACTGCGAACTGACAACTGTTGACCCAAAAGGAAGCGTCATGAGCCTTTTACGGCGCGTTTCACGCGAAAACGACGACGATTTCGATGACGAACAGGACGAAGAAGAACTCGCCCCACCGCCGCCGATGGCAGAATCCGGGCTGCACAGTCTGTGGACGCATGTCAGCGGCAGCAAATTAGTTGATTTGGCGATCACCCGCGATAACCGCTTTGTAATCGCCGCCAGCGGCGACGGGCAGCTTCTGTTTTTTGACATCGCGGGCCGCCTGCTCTGGAATGGCCGGGCGCAGGGTAAGCTGTATTCGCTGGTGCTGGCGGAGCAGTCCGAACATATTCTGATTGATTCAACTAACTCGGCCCAATTATGGAATTACGGCGGGCGGCTGGTGCAAACCTACACCCTGGAAAAAAACATCCAGGCGATCTGCATGACGCCCGACGCCCGGCTGAGTCTGATCGCGGATGCGGATTCCAACCTGTTTGCTTATACGCTCGACGGTCAGTTGGTTTTTCAGCGCAAGGTAGACAGTGCAATTCTCGGTCTCAAGGTCAGCGCCGACGGCCAATATAGTTTTGTGGGGGCCAAAGATCACACGCTTTATGCGTTTGATCAGGCCGGAAATGTCCGTTGGACCTATGTCGCGCAAGATGAGTTTTCAGCCGGGGTCTATCTGGCCCAAGAAGCGCGCTGTCTGGTCGCCGGATCGAACGATCACACCGTTTACGCGCTGGATTTTGATGGTAACGCGCTCTGGCAGTTTGACGCGGGAGATGCGATCAACCACCTCGCTGTGACGCCTGATGGCAGCGCGTGTTTGGTGGCTACGCAAGCTAAAGTTGTTTATCGGTTGAACAACCGGGGCAACGTCACCTGGGAATATGAAGCGCTTACCGCGCTAGCAGCGGCGGCACTGTCGGATGATGGGCGATTCAGCCTGTTGGGAATGGGCAGCGGCGGATTTATTCTGGTCGATCACCAACAAAATCACGGCTTATCAGAACAAAAATCTCGCGGCAAGCTGCATCTAGGGATGTTGTCGCGCGGCGGCAAGCTAATCGTCACCGTCTCCGCGGATCGCACCATCAACGCCTATCGCCAGATTGATCTGCTGGATGGCTCGCCCGAACTTTTTACACCCGAAAACAAAACATTGGTGCGGCTGGTCGTGGGGCAGGTGCGCGAAGATTTTGTGATCAATCCCCATGCGGGCATCATGCGTTGGTTTACTGAGTTTGAGCGGTCGCTCACACATCATCAATTCGATCTGTGCCAGGCGCTGCTCAGCGCGGCGCATCAAGAAAACCTGCTCGGCCTGGATGAAGGTGAGAAACAATATACGCGCAGTCTGGAAGGGGCCTATTGGCTGCTGCGGGGGGCGGCATATCATCTCGCCCAGCATTATGATGAGGCGCGCGAGTGTTACGAGCAAAGTAAGGCAATCCAGGAGCGTGTGAACAATCAGGATGGTGTTGGGCAGGTCGTCGCGGCGCTGTCCTCTTTGCCGGAAATGTCGCCCACCGCTGCCGAAGGGGAATCTCCGATAGCGGTCGCGCCTGCGCTCCAGGTCTCAGCCCGCGATCTGTTAGATGAGATTATCGCCCGTCCGCGTGTGTTAGGGTTGTCGGAAAAAGTGTTGGAATACCGGGTCGCGCACGCCACGCCCGCCGAGCAGTATGAGATCGTGCTGCTCGCCAAACAGTCCGGCCTGGTTGCGCCGCTGGTAGAGGCCCTCAATTCGAGCGAGCGGGTGGTGCGTGCCGCCGCCAGCGCTGCTCTGGCGCTGCTCGATCCTGGCCCTGACGATGCTCTGTTGGCGAAGATGCTGGTCTCGCCGCAGTCGTTTGTGCGCTGGCAGGCGATCCGAATTTTGCGCCACCGGGCGCACAAAAATCGTGACGATATGTTGACCGCCAAGACCCAATTATGGCCGCTGGCCCTCACTCCCCCAGAGCGTGATCTGCAAGATACACTCGTCCGGCGTGAAGAGGCGCTGTTGGTCAAAGAACTGGGCGAAGTCGATGATATGCCCTGGCTGTTAGCCCGGCTGCACGATCCTGATCCCGATGTGACGATCGCGGTGATTGAGGCGCTGGGTGTGGTGGGAGATCGCCGCGCCCTGCCCGAACTGAATCGTTTTCCGAACCGGGTAGGTTTTTTGGGGGCCAATACTCAGCTCGCGGCCAAAGAAGCCGCCGCGAATATTGAGAAACGTTTCCCCCTGCCCAATATCGAGAAGATCGTGTTCTGCCAGGACAACCCGGTGCGGCGGATCAGCGTTCCGCAAAGTTCGCTGTTCCTGACCGATGTTGAGGCCGTTTATTGTGTGGTCAACCTGGAACACGTCAACCCTGGTGCTCAGGTCAAAGTGCAGTGGAAACACAAAGCACGGGTGATCCATACCGAAACTTTAGAAATCACTGATCAGCCAGCCCAGCCGGTCGCCGCGATTCGAGAAACGCCGGTTGTACTTCCACCGCCGCGTCCTGGTGGATTTTTTCGCCGCGACAGCGGACCTGCTGCCAATAGCGATGCTCCCGCCCGGCCCGGTCGTTCTCCTTTTGGGGAATCGGATGATGATGACGCCGATGATCGCCCGGCCTTTGGATCGCGCCCAGGCGGACTTCCGTCACGCCCGGTCTTTGGATCACGCCCCGGTTCTGATGAATCCGCGCCGCTGCGTCCCGGATCGTCACCGTTTGGGGCGCGACCTGGTTCCAACGAACCAACGCCCTCCCGGTTTGGCGGATCGTCACCGTTTGGCGCGCGTCCTGGTTCCGGCACGCCCGCCGACCGCCCGGCCCCACGTTTTGGGGCATCTGCGCCCGCCCCAACCCGACCTGATGCGCCCGCTCGCCCTGTTTTCGGCGAACGCCCGCCTGCGCGTTTTGGCGCACATCCAGCAGATGCCCCGGTTCGCCGCCCGTCGTTTTTGGATAGGGCGCGCCCAACAGATGATGATGATAACCCGTTTGCCGATCCGCCACCGGCAGCCAATGAAGACGCGGCGCCGCCGCGTCCCAACCCATTTAGCAGCCGTTTCGGGGCGAGCCGCCCGGCTCTCGCCGCGCCTCCGGTTGAACCAGAACCGACAGATCCCAACCCGCTGCGCCGTTTGTTAAACCGGCAGCCGCCGCGCCGTCCCTTTGGGGGATTTGGTCGGTCGCGTTTTGGAAGTGGGGATCGCCCTGCCCCCCGGCCTGGATCGTCGCCGCTGCCGCCGCTCTCGCCGCGTCCTACCACTCCATCAGATCGCCCTCCGCGCCCTGGTGAGAATATTCCGGCCTGGCTGTCTCGTTTGCGTGACGAACCGGCGCGCCCAGGCGCGACTCCGCCTGAACGCCCTGCGAATCCCTTTGCGAGGCCCAGCGCACCTCCTGCTAATCGAGATCAAGAGGCCCCTTCGCGCAGCCCGTTTAGCTCGGCGGCGCGGCCTGCCCCGGCGCGTAAACCCGGCGTTAAACCCTATGTATTCTCGCTGCCCACTCCCGAAGACGGTTGGCAGCCGGAAACGTATCAGGTTGAAGTGACGGTCGATGATCAGGTTAAAAAGCAGGCTGATTTTAAGTTTATCGATCAGATTCAACTGACTGGCCTCGAACCTGGGATCGCCGGGACCAATATCGACAAAGATTTTGGACGCGCTCAGGTGTTTATGACCAGCGCGCGCACGATTGACTGTCTCGCTCATCTCAAAGAAGCGCCGGTGAGTACCCCTGTCACGGGGAAAATCTACAGCGTTACCAGCGGTACACTGTTGGGCGAGGCAACCGCTTCGACTCAAAAACAGGGACAGCAGGCGGTTCAACTCTCGTGGCAAAACACAGGCTGGCGCCCCGGTTTTTACCGGATTGCCGTATCCGTGCGGGGCGGCGGCGAAGCGAATACCGAAATTCAACTGCTGCACCGTTTCAAAGTTGAGGATGTCGTCCTGTGTCATCAGGTAGACAGTCAGAGCGGCCCGGTCGGGACCGGCTGGCCGTTTTATTCCGGCGATAAATGCCACTGTGTGTTGGAGCTTGAAGCGCCGCCACCCGGTGTAGATATTCAAGCGGACTGGTATCGCGCGGGGGATGCCAAACCCATCTGGCAGTCTAAGACCTATACCACCACACCAAGCGGGGATCAGCGGGCGGTGTTCGTGCTGGAAAAACCCGGCACGCTCAAACCCGGTCATTACAGCGTGGTGATCCGAGGTAAAGAAATGATACGGCAGGAACGCTCGTTTGAGGTGCGGCCTGCCTCGCTGATCCGGCAGGTGGGCCATATGGTGGAGACTACCCGGCAAAAAGCCTTCCCTGTGATCGAACGTTTTCATCTGGACACCTTCGTGGAAGCCGTGATCGCGGTGCTGTTGTTGGGTGTCGTTTTCAGACTGTTAGACATGGGAACAGCCGAGACTGTCCCCAGCAGTGAGCGCGCCCGCGATGCGATCTTCTCGTTCAGCCATTTCCTCAACTATCCGGTGGGGCAGTGGGCAGCGGGGTGGGGAATCTTCGCCGGCGTTTATGGAGTGCTGCATACCCGCCGGGAGCATCATCTCGCCAGCAAAACCGAAGGTGAGTTTGACCGGGCCGCCGCCTTAGGGTTGGTTTTTGTGGTGAGCGGGTTGGGTTGGTATCTGATGAGCTATCTTGTGTTGGGGTTGGGTCAACTCGAATCGGAAAATCTTCTGGGCCTGTT
This sequence comes from Chloroflexota bacterium, assembly GCA_016234525.1. GTDB lineage: Bacteria > Chloroflexota > Anaerolineae > Aggregatilineales > Aggregatilineaceae > JACRBK01. The sequence goes on along the minus strand of JACRBK010000259.1, from coordinate 5,368 downwards.
TGAGCCGTTAACCCTTCTTGCGCCATTTGTGGCGTGGTTGGCTCCCCTGGTGGGGATGATCTTAGCGGTGCGTTTCTGGCGGCAAAAACAAACGCGGTTTTACGTCGCATTAGTTGATGCGGGCATAATCATGCTGCTGCTGGTCGTGATCGGGATAGTCGGCGCGGGTATCGTGGGCCTGCTGCTGGGTGTCTTCGGGGCCATTATCGGCGAGATTTTGCACCTGCTGAAGGTCGAGAATGACCTGGGATCGGCTTTTATCGTGGCGGGAGTCTGCGCGGGTTTTGTGTTCGCGCCGGTCGCTGTTGCCGTGAATCGTATCCGTTCCAAACAGTCAGACTTGATCGAACAATGGCAGGAAGAACACAAAAAACGCCCGCAGCTTGACCCGCTCAAATACCTGTTAGAGCGCAGCCGAATTATTATATCGACGGATGAATCGAACGCTCTGATAGTGGCCAGTCTGCGGATTGCGAGTCTGACCGCGGCGGCGACCCTGGCGGCCTGGATCATGCTCGATCCGGTTGTGCTGCCCGTTATGCGTTGGGTGTATGAGATGCCGCAGAACAGCGTTTTAGACGCGCTGCCTGTTGGTTTTTTGGCGCTGTCGGTGGGTGCATTGGCCGTTTGGCCGCTGCTGATCCATTATGTCTATACGCTGATTCTCTCGCCCGGACTGGCCCCCGATGAACGCCCCTCAGCGAACCGCTTCCGTCTGGTGATGAGTGCCGCGCCGCTGCTGTGGATCGCCGCTGCGACGCTGCTCAGCCGTTCGGCCATCTGGGATCACGCCACTCTGTTCTGGTTCAACCGCCTGATCGCGCTGTTATTAGGGGCGTTGGTGATGATCGGCGCGCTGCTGTTGATCGAATCCCTGGGCGAATTTGAACGATTGAATTTCAAGCGCGAGAACTGGCCCGTCGAAAAGATCGTCTTGAGTGTTATTGTTATTGTGGCAGGGCTGCTGCTGCCCGTGTGGATGTGGGCGCTGCTGCTGGGGGCGGGACTGTTGGTGATAGGAGTCAGCGCTCGCTGGCTGACCCAATGAACGACCTGCCGGGCGCGGCAAGCGGCGCTTAACGGGTGTACCGGCGGCTCAGGTCTTCGAGCCGGGCGGTTAAGTTTTCGGCGAGTTCCAGATGGTTTTCGTTGATCTGATACTGAGGATCGCGCCAATACTCGGCGGGATAGAACCAGGCGGGTTTGCTCAGCCGGTCAGGATCTTCCCAATGATAGCGCGGATAAACATGGGCGTGCAGATAATGGTCTGTGTTGCCTAAGATAGAGTAATTTATGCGCACAGGGTGAGTGACCGCCGCCACAGCTTCGCCTAGAAGCTGCATATCGGTCAAAAACTCGTTGCGTTGGTCAAAGGGCAGATTATTGAGTTCGCTCACCTGGGGATAGGCAGTTAAAATACACCATCCCGGCAAAAACTGAGCATCCATAAGAAACACGAATCCACTTTTCATTCGTGTTAATAGGGTTGGGTTTTCGCCCCGGAGAGCAAAACCGATCCGATCTTCCTTAAACCTGCCCTCACGAAACTTTTGAATATCGAGCATAGTTTCGGCTCAGTATGGGTTAAAAGTTCCGGTAATCGTTGAGCAGTTCGACCAGTTCCGGTACGCTGACCGGCTTGACCAAGTACATATCGCCGCCAATAGCGCGACAGCGTTCGATATAATCCGGCAGATCGTAGGCGGTGATCATGACAATCGGCGCGACGACCCCATTTCGGCGCAGCACGTCGGTCATATCCAGGCCGTTCATTTTACCGGGCAGGTGAATGTCTACCAGGAATAGATCGGCATCCCAGATCATATCGCTGTCTAACGCGCTCTCCGCATCGGCAAACGTAATCAGTTCATCCCCGGTAGAATGCGTGACTCGTTCTAATAGCAGTACATTGGTAGGATCATCTTCTACATAAATGATGTTCATTTTTGCTCCAACCACACACTTGACGTTTACGACGCGGCAGCTTATTCCATGATTATAAGCCAGGCCCCTGCTAATTATCAAACAAATCTGTTGAATTTCCAGGGGCAATAGTCACTGATATAACACCCATTTTGATAAGGAGAAACGTTGATGACGAATTCAAACCAGGGACCATTTTTACGATCCTATTGGGTGTGGCCGGGCCACCTGCTGGCGGGGCCGTTTCCCGGCGCGTGGGACGAAGACAAAGCCCGCCAAAAACTGCAAGCCTTGATCAACACTGGGATAACCCTGGTGATCGACCTGACCGAACCCGGCGAACACGATAGTTATGTGGCGATGCTGCACGCCGAAGCCGCTGCCGTTGGGTACAAGGTCAAACATTATCGTCTGGCGATTCCTGATATGGACATCCCCAGCCCTGACCTGATGACGACCATTCTCGATACGATTGACAGCGCCCTGGACGAAGGAGAGGTGGTATATGTTCACTGCATGGGTGGAATCGGGCGCACCGGGACGACCATCGGCTGCTATCTGGTGCGGCACGGTATGACCGGTGACGAGGCGCTGAACGAGATTGTGCGGCTGCGTGGCGGTTTGGAAGATTCGCCCGAAACGTTTGAGCAGCATATGATGGTCCGCCACTGGCGAGAATAAATGCCGCGTTATCATGTAGGGCAGGCGATCCACTCTGTCCAGGTGCCGAACGGCGGATAATCAAAGGTCGCTTGCCACACACTTTCGCCCGCTGTGTTAAATATCTCGATGATCACAGGCGCGCGCCATTCTGGTTGCCAGGTGATCGCGACAAACTGGCCGTCCGGCGACCACAGCGGATCACCCAGGCCACTGAGTCCGGCCTGCACAATCAGCGGGGACGCGGCGTTGTCAGCACGGGCGATGACCAGCAGTTCTCCATATTCATACCCTAAATCATTGTTGTAAAGCGGCATTTCTTTGATGGCGGCAAACTGCCCATCCGGCGACACAAACAGGCGCGCCGCCCACAAAAGCCCCAGTACCGGGAATCGGTATAAACGTGAGCCGTCACGCGCGAAGCCGTCGGCAAATTGATGGCCCGCCGTGTCTCGCCAGCGCAGCGCGATATAAGCCTGATCGTATTCAAAGCGCGGATCAATAAACGCCTCGACATTTTCCGCCAACACCGTATGCCGCCCAGTGATGAGATCAAGCATTTCAAGGCTATAAGTGGTGCTCCCTTGATCAATACCGGCAAAGGTGATCACCTGTTCATCGGGCGACCAGCGCACTTTTTGCAGATCATAGTGGGTGCTGGTGAATTCTTGATAGCCTGTGCCGTCAGCGTTCATCCACGAAAGTCTGATCTGGCGGCCCAATCCGGCATCGGCATCCCAGATGGCTAACACTTTGTTCCCGCGAGGGGACCAGCCCGGATCACCGGCATCGTCCGCCCCATCGATCAGCCGCACCGGATGCCCGCCGTCCAGGTCCATTACATCGATGCTGAATAACGTTTCCAGGTCGTTATATAATGCGATCCGGCGGCCTGTCATCAGCCGGATTTCTGTATAGGGCGAGGGGGAGTACTGAGATTCATCTGGAGACAGGGCTGGAAAAAACGGCGGGCGGCTGGTTTCGCGCAGGGTCGCGAGTTCTGACACAGGCGACCAGCGCAGCATCCGGTATTGATCAGGAGATGTTTGTTCCCAAAACAACAGGGTGTCATTATCCACCCAGGTGACAGGGCTGCTGACGATCCTTCTCCGGCCAAACTGGAACGGCTCTCTTTGCACATAAACGCTGCTGTGAACATTCCAGGAATGATCGTAAGCATAAACAGTCAACACAAATGGATAGTCTTCGTACACATTATAGGTATATAACAGCGCCACTTTGTCGCCGTTTGGCGACCACAAAAAGCTCATGTTGTCGTGATAAATGTCTGTGACAGGCCCCATCCGTGTTGAGCGAGAACCGTCAGCCGTTACCCACGTCAACCCTTTCTCGCCCGTCTCGCTTTCGTACCGAATCCAGCCGTAGATTAGCGCGCTTGAATCCGGCGACCATGTTGGATTCATAATGATCGCCTGGTCGGTATACGTGATTTTCGCCTGCTCCACATCCCAAAGTGAGAGTCCGTTGTTAGTAGCCCAATCGCTATGAATGGTCAAAAGATAATGCCCATTCGGCGACCAACCATAGAGATCATCGGGGTGATTCAGGTTAGTGGGCAGGTTTGTCCTGACTGTTCCCGGCAGCCCGTTGGTGAAATCATAGATCACAGCCGAGATCGCGTGGGCGTACAGTGGGGCAGTGCTGTCTAACAGGGCTAACCGAGTGCCGTCAGGGGACCAGCGCGCCCACTGAGAGAGCGGCGTCCAGGGATGATCGGGCGCAAGTTGCAGCCGTTCACCGTTCGCCGTGTCAACGATAAACGTCCCTGCGTCATCCTCGATTATTTGGTAACGCCCTTTGGGAAGAGGGGTTGGTTCAACCAACGGGAAAAAACGAAATGCCTCGACCCATTTGGACTTAAGGTGGTAAGTGTCATTCGTCGCGGCGCAGTGATCAGGCAGCGGCACGTAAGTTGCGGTGGGAGTAGGTGAAAGCTCCTGAGCGGATAATGCCGTGTCCGGCGTGGCCTTACCGGCCCACAGCGCGACCAGGCTTAACATCACCGCCGCCAGACTGTAACACACCGTCTTGAACATGCTGCGCCTCCATGTTTTTTCTAGAGAGCGTACAGCGTTTGGCCTGGAGATGCTTGACGGCTGTGGGGCGTTCGCCTGACGGCGGGGTTTAGCGCTCGACTAACGCCAGCCCGGAGTTGACATCGTCCACCAAGTGATCAGCGACTTCCGCGAGTGCGGCGCGTTTGTCGGCGTTGGGCGATACGCCTACACTTTGCAGTGTGATGTCCAGCCCCGTCTGCCGCAATAATTCTACAGCGCTGCGTACGGCGCGGATGCCCCCGGTAGAATCTTCAAATACAAAGACGCGGGTGGGCTGGTGATCCAGGTCGGCCAATGGCCCAATGCGCTGCCCCTGTTCGAACAGTGCCGCTGCCGCGATCAAAGCGGCTGTCTCTGATCCGGTCAATGCTGCTCCCAGCGCGGCTAATGCCTGTACCGGCGAAGGTTTGACATAATCTGAGGCGCTGCGCCCGCCGCGCCATGCCAGCCAACCGACTCGCCCCTGCCCGATCAGCGGCGCGATCCCCGCCAACCCGACCAATTCCGCCGCGAGTTCGGCTTCGGGTGCATAGCCCGCCTGGGGTTGGCCTGACGATTCGTTTTCCGGCAGGTCTGTGGGGGCCATGCTGGGCCGGGCGGTGAAGATCGCCAGTCCGTGTTCGGGTTTACGGCTCCACTGCGCCAACCATTCACGCCGCGCCGGACTGATCAGCGGCAGATCGTATTCCGCGAGGTAACTCTCGCTC
>JACRBK010000004.1 GCA_016234525.1 Chloroflexota bacterium | reverse complement strand
GACCACATCCTTGATAGTGAACCACGCTTTGGTATAGTGGTGAATCTCATTCACAGCGCGCATCTGCTCGAACAACACGTCTGGCTGCTGCTGCGCCAGTGAATCGAGCGATTGTACACCCGCCGCATAGAGCAGCCGGGCGTAGATCGGCCCGACAAATCCCGCCCTGACGATGTCTGACAGTTGCACCAGTTCGAGCAGAGATTCGGCAGGAATGCCAGACTGCTGCGCCAATACGGTGCGATCTGCGCGGGATGTCGCGCGCTCGAAAAGCTGGCGGGTATTTTTGATCCCCAACGCGGCCAGCCGTTCGACATGCGCGGGATCAAGGCCGGGAATATCTTTGAACTCTGCCGGGGTGGGTGTATAACTGCGCGCCTGCCGCCCTAAAATGGTGAGATATTCCACCGTCAGCCCGGACTTTTGCGCGAACGCCTCCACCTTCTTTTTGCTGCTCAGCGCGTCGACCACCTGCTGCACATTGTTGATCCCCAACGATTCCAGCCGGGCGAAATTCTCCGCGAGGTGATCACACAAAATACGGCGGCTGGGCAGCACTTCGCCCGTTTCGAGCATTTCCCGCAGCCGCCCCAGGCTGAACTGAGTCAGGTCCAGATAATAAGAGTCAGTCATGGATTCTTATCCTATCCTCAAAATATCAGGGGCCAATCCGTTGGCTAGTGAACAACAGGGGCGGCGGCGGTCCCCTCTCCAACCGAGTTGGAGAGGGGGTAGGGGGTGAGGTCGTTCTGATCGCTAATCGCCGCAGACGGCCCATTCCAAATAATCGGACAAAAAGCGCCCGGTATGACTCTCGCGGTTCTGAGCGACTGCTTCGGGCGTGCCTTCGGCGAGCAGATAACCGCCATCCTCGCCGCCTTCGGGGCCGAGATCGATAATGTGATCGGCCACTTTAATGATGTCCGGGTTGTGTTCGATGATCAGCACCGTGTTGCCGTAATCGGTGAGTTTTTGCAGCACCTCGATCAGCTTCGCGACGTCCGCCGTATGCAGGCCGGTCGAGGGTTCGTCCAGCACATACACCGTCTGCCCGGTGGCCCGTTTAGACAGTTCGCGGCTGAGTTTCACGCGCTGCGCTTCGCCGCCGCTGAGAGTCGTCGCGGGCTGGCCGATGCGGATATACCCCAACCCCACCGCCGCCAGCGTTTCGAGCTTGGGGCGGATCGACGGGATGGCGGTGAAAAATTCCAGCCCTTCGCTGACCGTCATATCCAGCACATCCGCGATACTCTTGCCCTTATATTTCACCTGCAAGGTTTCGCGGTTGTAACGCGCGCCATGACACACATCACACGGCACATACACATCAGGGAGGAACTGCATCTCGATCCGAAGCTGGCCCTCGCCCTGGCAGTTTTCGCAGCGCCCGCCCTTCACATTAAAACTGAAGCGGCCCGGCCCATAGCCACGAATTTTACTTTCGGGCATCTCCGAGAACAGGTCGCGGATCGCGTCGAACATCTTGGTATATGTGCCAGGATTGCTGCGCGGCGTGCGCCCAATCGGGGACTGATCGATGTGGATTACCTTGTCCACATTCTCCAACCCCTCGATCCGGTCATGAATGCCGGGTTTATCCTTCGCACCCCAGATCACCTGGGCCAATTTTTTATACAGGACTTCGATCATCAGCGTAGATTTGCCTGATCCGCTGACTCCGGTCATGACCACCAGCTTACCCAGTGGAACTTTCACCGTCAGGTTTTTGAGATTGTTCTCGCGCGCGCCGTGAATGGTGATAAATTTACCGTTGCCGGGCCGCCGCTGCGCGGGCAGCGGGATACACGCCCGGCCCGACAGATAGGCCCCAGTCAGGCTGTGCGGATGTTTCATGATCGTTTCGGGCGTGCCTTCGGCGATTACATTCCCGCCGTGTTCCCCTGCCCCCGGCCCCAGATCGATGATCCAATCCGCGGCCAGCATCGTCTCATGATCGTGTTCCACGACCAGCAGCGTATTGCCAAGATCGCGCATCCCTTCCAAGGTGGTGATCAGGCGAGCGTTATCACGCTGGTGCAGACCGATGCTTGGTTCGTCCAACACATATAACACCCCGGTGAGCTGGCTGCCGATCTGTGTCGCCAGCCGGATACGCTGCGCCTCGCCGCCGCTCAATGATCCCGCCATGCGGCTGAGGGTCAGATAATCCAGCCCGACATTGACCATAAACTGCGCGCGCGCTTCGATCTCTTTGAGAATCTGGTGAGCAATCGTCAGATCGCGCTCCGTGAGGATCGGGTGGCCGTTGGCGTGCGGCCCGGTCCCGCGTAACGACTGGGCAAAACGCAGCAGTTCTTTGATCGGCAGCCCCGTCACCACATGAATCGGCTTGTCGGCGACGGTGACCGCCATCGCTTCGGGGCGCAGCCGGTGACCGTGACAGACATCACACGGGCGCTCGCTCATATACTCTTCGTACTTGTTGCGCATGTAGTCCGAACTGGTTTCACGATAGCGCCGCGCGGTGGTCGTCAGAACCCCTTCCCACGACGAATTAAATGAAAACTGGTTGCCGTCGTCGCGTTTGTGTTCGACACGGAACTTATCGTCGGAGCCGTACAATAAAATTTCCTGGTGTTTTTTGGGCAGGTCTTTCCAGGGAGTCGTCATGCTGATCTTGAAGTGTTTGCTCGCTTCCAGCAAGATCGTGCGCGTCCAACTGTCGTCATTGATGCGCGTCCCAAAGGGAGCCAGCGCGCCATCTTCGATGCTCAGATTATGATCCGGCACGAACAGGTCAGGATCGAACTCGCGTTTAACCCCTAAACCCTGGCAGCCGGGGCAGGCTCCATGCGGGCTGTTGAATGAGAAGGTGCGCGGTTCGATCTCCGGCAGGCTGACATGGCCGTACACACAGGCCAGATGCTCGCTGAACAGGTGATCGACCGAGTTTTCGGGATCGGTCACATCGTTGACCGTGACCACGCCGCCGCCCATCTCCATCGCCGTCTCCATCGAGTCAGTGAGACGGGATCGGGCCGCGCGCGCGTCTTCGTTTTCGGGATCGTCGTAATGGCGCACGATCAAACGATCCACCACCACTTCAATGGTGTGCATCTTATAACGTTCGAGTTCGATCTCGCCGTCCAGGTCTAACACTTCGCCGTTGACGCGGGCGCGTACAAACCCGGCCTTACGAATATCTTCCAGCACTTTTTCGTGCCGCCCCTTACGATCTTTGATCACCGGGGCCAACACCTGGATGCGCGTGCCGTCTTTCCAACTCTCGATCGTTTCCACGATCTGCTGCGGCGACTGGGCCACCACTTTTTCGCCGCAGACCGGGCAGTGAGGAATGCCCACGCGCGCATAAAGCAGGCGCAAATAGTCATAAATTTCGGTGACCGTTCCGACTGTCGAGCGCGGATTGTTGCTCACACTTTTCTGATCAATGGAGATGGACGGCGACAGGCCCTCGATCTGATCTACATCCGGTTTTTCCATCTGGCCGAGAAACTGGCGCGCGTAAGCGGACAACGATTCCACATAACGCCGTTGGCCTTCGGCGAAGATCGTATCGAACGCCAGCGAGCTTTTGCCGCTGCCGCTCAGCCCGGTGATCACCACCAGCTTATCACGAGGGATCGTCACGTCGATATTCTTAAGGTTATGCTCGCGTGCGCCACGCACAACAAGATAATTCTGTGACATACCGTTTTTTCGTCCTTATGTTTTATCCGGCGGACAGACAACTTAAGCGCCGGGCCGGGCGCTCAGAAATGAGGAACCGATACGAACGAGATGGTTGGTCAAATAGCGAACAATTGAGCGGAACTGGTGTTCTAAAGTGTAACCCGATACCCCATGCTTGTCAACCTGCTAGCCCCAAAATGCATCGGGGGATTTTAACAAATTTGCAGGTCGCGGGCAAAAGCTGTTCCATCAGATTCTATATATTGATTTCAAGGGTTTTTGTTTTATAATGGTTAAACAATTAAGAATTAGTTGTCTATCGGAGCGAACAATGAAGAAGCTTTCGGCACGAAAAGATATTCAAAACACCCAATCCTTAGGCCAACTGCTGCAAGTGTTTTTTTTGAGTATTGAGTTGGATGAATATAAAACTATTCTACAAAAATACGGCATTACAGAATTTAAAGGCGATCAATGGTATCCTACCAAACTAATCCTCGAGGTTTTCGAGGAAATCGAAAAACGCTATAACTCCATCCAAAATCTGGTATCCATTGGGCTAAAGGTCACCGAAGCTATCGATTTTAGAAGTCGTTTCCCGACGTTTGATAGTTTTATGGCGGCATTTCCCCAGATGGAACACGAAATGCACCGCAATAACCCCGGCGACTTTGAAGTTACCCGGATCGGCCCGAAATCGATTGAGATAGTCGATCGCACGGTCTGGCCGCATGACCTGGAATATGGTGTCTTGTACGGAATCTGCCGTCTGTACCAGGACCAGCATGATTATTTGGTGGAGCGGACCGAAATCGTCGTTGATCCTCAAACCGGGGATGAAGTCGGGATTTACCAAATAACCTGGAGCTAACTCAACTTTTTGACAGCCTGCGCTCTGTAGGTTAGCATGAACCGCAGCGCGCATCAGTGTCAAGACCAAAAGCCGGGGGGGAGCATCTCGCCGGCTTTTTGTTTGCCGGCGATATCGTATCATCGAGTATCACGGGAAGCTGAGAAGGAGCGAAACATCATGCGGTACGAACTACAGCAGGGAAAAAAGATTCTCGTTGGGCTGATCTTGATGAGCGTGATCCTCACCGGAATCGGCTTTGCCAGCCGCACACCAGGCTGGGCGCGGGCACAGACTGATCCCACCCCTACCCTGAGCGCGGACGCACTCACCTTGGCTGAACAGGGTCAGGCGGCCTATTGGGCGGGGGATTTGGAATCCGCCGTGAATTATTATGATCAGGCGGTGCAGGCAGCGCCCGATCATCTGGACCTGTGGGTTGAATATGCCCGGCTGCTGATCTATCGCAGTTATTCGACTGGTGATCTCACTTACGCGGAACAGGCGCTTGCGGCGGCTGAACAAGCGGTGCAGCTTGCCCCGGATCAGGCCCGCGCACAGGCGATTCTGTGTCTGGCCCTGGTCGAAAATGACCGTCCCGAAGAGGCTGTAATTGCCGGACTGCGCGCCGTCGAACTCGATCCCGCCAATGCCGACGCTCATGCTTATTTATCCATCGCCTACCGGGCATTGGAACGTCCTAATCAAGCATTCACTGAGGCTGAGACTGCCGTCGAATTGGATGAGAACAGCCTCGACGCGCGGCGGGCCATGGCGCTGGCGTTCGCTTTTCAAGGCGAGTTTGAGGCCGCGATTGAGCAGTATCAGCGCGCGATTGAGATTCATCCCCGCCTGGACACGCTGTATTTTGAACTGTCCATTTTTCTTAGAGCCAATAATCAATATGATGAAGCACTGGCCTTGTATGATGAGGTGATTGCCTTCCGGCCCACCAACGTCAAAGCCTATGTGCGCAAATGCGAAACCCTGTTCACCATGCGCCAGGATTCCGAAGCGTCCGCCGCGTGTGAACAGGCGATCCAGCTTGATCCCTCCTCAGCCCCGGCCTATCGCCAGCTTGGCATGGTCCAGTATACGGCGCGCGACTATGAAGCGGCGGCGGAATCCTTCGCGACCTGTGCGGCGCTGCAAATAGAGCAAGCTGTCCCCCTGGATCAGCGAGAGATCGAGTGTTGGTATATGCGTGGGCTGACGTTTACCTTGCTGGATCGGTGTGACGAAGCTCTGCCTCTTCTGAATGAGGCTCTGGAAATGAATCCGACGGATCAGGTTCGGGGGTTTATCGAGCAGGGAATCGCGACCTGTGAATAAACTCCGCGTTCTCGGTGCCGGTTTGTAGCGAGTTTACCTCTATCCCCCCACCTGACAGGGGTAGGTTTTTAACGAACGACTGCCGTAAAGCAGCCTCACCCCTAAATCCCCCTCTCCACTGCGTAGAGAGGGGGACTGGATGGCCGGAGACTCCCCCTCCCCATTGCATGGCGAGGGGGTCGGGAGGTGAGGTTATTTATCTTTCAAAACAGGGGGGATTTCCTATGCGTGCTGCCCTATTCACTCCTGAGGGACGGACCTCGTGTTTGCTGCGCCTGCTGCTGATCTGGGGCTGCGGATTTTATGCGCTGCTCGCCGCCGTGATCATGCTCTCCGACGACACCTCGCCCGATGATCGCGCCATTATTTTGATGGCGGGGGGACTGCTGGTGTTCTGGGTGATCCTCGGTGGGCTGATCCAGCGGCGCGGGCGGGATCGTTTCGTGCGCTGGGCGAACCGGCTGCCATTTGGCTGGCGTGTGCGTTTTGTGCTGCTGTGTATTCTCATGGCGCTGATCGAAGAAGCGATCACCACCGGCATGACCAATCTTGGCCCCTGGCTGGGCGCGGAGAGCGACAAGGCCGCGATCACGGCCTCGAAAAATTACCTGGAAGTGGTGCTGCTGAACAGTGTGATCGTGTTTGTGCCGATGTATATCGCGTGGGCGTGGATGCTGGCGCGGTGGGCCTTTCGCCCGGTGGAAGTGCTGCTGCTCTATGGCATCACCGGCTGTGTGGCCGAGTCGATCTCCTTTGGCCCGCAGAATCTGATCATGCTGGGGATGTGGGTGTATGTCTATGGGCTGATGGTCTGGTTGCCCGCGCACACCGTCCCGCCGGATCGATCAGCGCATCCGCCGCGCTGGTGGCATTGGCCGCTGGCGGTGATTCTGCCCATTGTGGCGACGATCCCTTTTGTGCCGGTGGTGCTGTTGGTCCGAGCGATTATCGGGATCGACTGAAAAGCGCTGAAAAAAGAAAATAGCAGAAACCCTTTATGATCTTATAAAACGACTAAAATAGAGATACTGGTTCTGTGCTTTTTATCAAACCAATTGGTTCGTCGACAAAACAGGAGACTATATGAAGGTACTACGCGCTTTATCGTTGTTGTTCGCGGTAGTCATGTTTATTTCTATCGTGCCGGTGGGGGCACAGACTGATGAACTCTGGTACTGGACGTTTCCGGACGGCGTCACGGTAGCGTATCCGACCAGTTGGGAAGCGACTCCTGATGACGATGAGGTTATCCGCCTGGAAAGCGAAAACACCGCGCTCTATCTCTATCTCTATTCGCTATCTGACCTGGCTGAAATTGAAGTCGAACCCGGCGATACGCTCGGCCTGTTAGAGTATTATCACACGTACAATCTTTCCGAAGGGGAAGAGGCTTTTGCGGCTGACCAGATAGTGACTACAACGGTCGACGGGCGCGAGATTTCGTATTTTGAACCGCTGATGGTCGACGGTGATGATGAATACCAACGGCTGCGCGGCTCGATGTTATTCGATGATACCGGGCGCATGGTCGCATTTGGCGCTTTCCCGTTTGAAGAAGCTGCCGTCAGCGAGAAAGACACTGTTTTTGAGATCATCGCCAGCGCGGAGACAGGCGTCTACTATTTGAATGACGGCACGTTCTTCACCTATCCGCCCGCCTGGGACAGCTATACGGATGACGATGGGTACATTCGCCTCGACAACGGCGACACCAATATCCGCATGGAGTTTTATTCGCCTGAGACACTCGAAGAAATGGGGACGGATTCTACGAATCTGGTCGCCGTGCTGGAAGATGCTTTTACTTCAGCCAATGACAAGTCGCTAACGTTTGACACGGCGGCAGTGGTCGAATTTACGGCAGGGGATTATCCGGGGATGCAGTACTCATTCACGGATACCTATGAGACCGAATCTTACGAGCGGCTGCTGGTTGTCACAGCTTCGCCGGATGGCTGGGTCAACCTGTTCGATATCGCGCCCGCCGAAACTACCATTAACGAAGAAGACAAGGCCATTGTGATCGACATACTGGCCTCGTTTGAGCCGCCTGTCGAATAAGATCACCAGGGCCGAGGGGAATGTTCTCTCGGCCCTAGACTTTTCCTCTACGTCCCGACCAGCATTTCCCCGGCGACGTTGTGCGCATCCAACCGACTCTCTGCCCCGGCGTGGCTCTGGTTAGCATAACAATACACGCAGCCATGCACACAGGTGTTATAGATGCCGATATCGCGGCTGGCAAAACAGCCGCACGCCTCACGGGTGGGGCGCTGCGCCGACACCAGCGGGCGATCCGGGAATAATTCAGCCAACAGATCGCCGTCCACACAGTGGGCCTGCTTCACCCGCCCGCCGATCAGGTCATCCTGGCAGCAGGCATACAGCGTGATCCCAACTTGCTCAGCCGTATCGGCCAGGGTATGGATCAACGCGTGTTTTTCGGCCAGTGGCGGATCGTTATACCGGATGCCCGCCTGCGTGAGACGCCGCTCGACCTTGCCGTAAAAACTGGCAAAACTGAAATAACACCGCTCAGTGAGGCCGCTCAACGCCTGCGCGATCTGCCGGAAGCGCGCGCTGTAAAATTCCGGCGTCAGTCCCTCCGCGATCAGGATCGGATCAAAACGCCATTGGACATGGCGCGGGCTGGTTTTTTCTACCAGGGCGCGAAAGGTATCAACCCCCTGCTCCCAATCGGGAACATGCGGCTCGATAAAACGCGGCGCGCCGGTAATCGTGTAATGGCAGTAAAAACGGGCATCGCGGTCGCGAATCGCATCCAGATGAGGCAGGAACGACGCGAAGTTTTTCGACCAAAACACGAAGCTGTGAACATGCTCCGGGCGCAGTGACACAGTGCAGCGCTGCCCGCCAAACGGATTGGGATAGGACACCAGGCCAGCATCCAGGCGGCGCATAAACCAGGGCATATAGAAGGCGGGGATGTCGGTACGGCGGCTGGCGGATATGATGTGCATAGAATTAGACGGATCAGTCATCATCAAAAATCCCAGGAATCCAATGCTACCATCAAGCGTACACGAACACCAGTTCTAAGTCAATAGGTCCGTTTACCCAACCAGCAGACTCAGCACACTCGCCCCGGCAGCATACACGATCACCGTGTAGATCAGGCTCAGAACGACCCGCGCGGCCCGGCTAAAATCGGTGCGTGATGACGGCAGCAGCCAGTGAAAAACACGCGCGATCAGCAGGCCCGACACAAAAAACACATTGAAGATCACGATAATGAGCATCAACAGGCAGCCCCCGATCAGATCGTCAAAATCGAAATTCGATCCTGAGAGTGAGCTGTTTTCCATGAACGAAAAGGGATTGACCAACGAATCGACCATCTTTTCTTCGGCGGCATCCGGTTTTCGCAGCAGAACCGCCTGCCAGCAGGTAGCCGCCAGGGCTACCGCGCCCACGTTGAGGATGAATGCCCCCACCAGCGCGCCAATTAACAGAATCTCCAGCGCCGGGCTTTCGGACCACCACCAGATCACCAGCGGCAGTATCGCCCCGACGACACCCGCCAAAGGGTGAACCAAATCCCCCAGGCAGCCGCCTTTTTTAAACGGCCATGCCACTCCTAACCCGCAGATCATCACAACCCAAAACGACATCGACAGCGCGATCATGGTTTATCCCCTTTGTCAGCAGCAAATATTCAGAGATATTTACAAATTTGGAGTCATATTCCAAAACTAATCTCCGATAATAGAAGCTAAGAGAGGTTATTTCTTGGAGGGATAACCATGAAATACGGATTCATTTTGCCATTTGGTGATGCTCGCAGCGCCGCCGAGATGGCCCAACTCGCAGAACAAGCCGGTTGGGATGGCTTTTTTGTGTTTGAAACTGTTTGGGGGCCGGATGCCTGGATTCTGTTGACGGCTGCCGCCATGAAAACCGAGACAATCCGGCTCGGCACGATGATCACCCCCGTCTCGCGTATGAAACCTTGGAAACTTGCCAGCGAAACCGCCACGCTCGATCATCTTTCCGGCGGGCGGGTGATCCTCGCGGTGGGACTGGGGGCAGTCGATACCGGCTTCGCGGAATTTGGCGAAGTGACGGATCGCAAACAGCGCGCCGAACTGCTCGATGAAGGGCTGGATATTCTGACCGGGTTATGGCGCGGCCAGCCGTTCAGTTATCAGGGCAAACATTACCAGATCAAAGAGTGTAAATTCCCCCTTACTCCCCCGCCGCTGGTCCAACAGCCGCGTATTCCGATCTGGGTGGTTGGCGCATGGCCCCGCCCGAAATCAATGGCGCGTGTGATCCAATGGGATGGGCTGCTGCCGGTCAAAATGGACGACAAGAAACAACACCAGCCCGCCACCCCCGACGATCTGCGCGCCATGCAAGCCTATATCGCGGAACGCCGCACGCAAACCACGCCGTTTGATGTGGTGATGGAGGGGCAGACTCCCGGTAAGGATCGCGCGAAGGATGCCGCCGTCGTGCGTCCGTTTATCGAGGCCGGGGCGACATGGTGGTTAGAGGCGATGTGGCAAACCCAAAGCGCAGATTTAGACGTCGTGCGCACCCGGATCCGGCTGGGGCCGCCGCGCGGGTAGTTTTCAGCAAGAGCGAGTTATCAGTTAACAGTTTTCAGCAGAGCGCGGCTGCACTCAAGATTTACCCCTATTCCCCGTCGATGCTGCGCATCGCTTCCCCTTTCCCCGCTGCGCAGAGAAAGGGGGAGAATGGTGGGCTGCGGTCCCCTCTCCAACCGAGTTGGAGAGGGGGTAGGGGGTGAGGTCGCTTTTGACTTCTCCCCTCAACATTACCAGATTATTTTCTCAAAGTGCATTAGTGCGCTTCCAGGCGTTTGATCCTTAGCCGCAGGGCTTGAGCCTGCGGCGCAGGCGGCGGTAAGGTGAGGCCGTTTTGGGCGAGGCAAGCCTCGCCCCTACAAAACAATTTTCTCTAATGACACGCGTCGCCGTACCGCTGATCTTTTGGTTCGAGGATGGTCGCGCACCGGATCGTTCCGCGCCTTATTCCAGCTTTAGATACCGTTCGCCAGAATACACAATCGCCACCCATTTACCTGGGCCAATCGATACCCAGACTTCTTTTCCATCGATGGCGGTGATCTCCACAACATCGCCGGAGCGCAGTTCATCAACCTGATCATATTGCACGCCGGGACCGCTGCGCACACGCAAAAACGCCGAGATAACCCGCGCTTGCAGCCGTTTGCTGGGTGTGGTGAGGTCTTGAGTAGATTCGTCGTCCGGCTGCGGCGGCGTTTTTCCGGCATAGCTTAACAGTTCATCATAGGTGCCGTTGAACCAGTTGAGATCGGTATGGCGCGAGCTGACTCCATCGACACTGCCCGACTCAGAATACTGCCAGAAACGCCAGTTCGTCCAATCCGGCGGCAGGGTGGGCGACTGAACCCCGTAATGCGCGATCCACAGGTCAAACTGCGCCCATTCTGACGAATGAAACAGGTTAGGATCCCAGAACCACTTGCCGGTATAGATAATCGGGCGGCGGCCTTCTTGCTGCTGGATACGCTGCCCGCACTCGCGCACCACATTTGTGATCGTTTCTTTGGTTTGGCCGTCCGCCACTTCGACATCGATCACCAGCGGCAGGGACGGTTTGCGACCTTCCAACGCTTCAAATAACCGGGCGACCTGCGACTCGGCGCTCTGGTTCGGTTTGACGACATGATACGCCGACACCAACAGGCCCGCGTCGAGCGCGCCGCGCCAATTTTCATAAAAACGAGGATCAGTATAATAGTTGCCGACGGAGGATCGAATGATAGCAAAGCGGTAACCACCAGCGGCGACTCGCGGCCAGTCGATTTCGCCTTGCCAGCGTGACACATCTATTCCTGGAGTTCGAGACACGGTTGTTTCCTCCTGGCGCACAGCGCCTTCCCACACAACCCATCAGTAATTTTAGTATACGGTGAAATAGCACACGATGGAACAGTTTACAGGAGGCTGTTTTTCAACTACAGTATTTAGCAGGGATTGTTTTCTCACAAACTCGAAAGGATGACTCAATGAAAAAAGTGAGATGGGTGCTGCTCGGCGTCGGTATCGTGTTGATCATCGTCGTGGCGGCGGCGGCTGTATTTATTTATGACCGGCTGAATAAAGATGTTGAAGAACTGGCTCAGGTCGATGGTGATCTGGCGTTTATTTCGGATCGTGATGGCAGTTGGGATATTGTGATTCTTCGCAAAGACGGCACACTGCAAAACCTGACTGCCGTAGGCGAAGGCGACGATTATTTATTTAACTTCACCTTCACCAGCGACACAGTCTATTTTTATACAAATCGCTCTGGCACGTTCAACCCGGCGCGTGTGAAAGTGGACGGCGGCGAAGTGGAAGTCTTAAACTTTATGACTGCCGCTGCTAAAGCCTTTGGGGATCAACATTTTGACGTGAATCCCCAGTGGAGTCCGGATGGGCAGCGGTTGGCGTGGATCAAAACGCAAGGATTGAGCAACAATGTTTGCCTGGCCCCGGCGACCGATCCCAACGATTTCGACTGCCTGACCGAAAGCCAGGGCAGCAATACCGAACTCGCCTGGTCGCCGGATGGATCGGCGCTGGCTTTTGCCTCTGACCGCGACAAAAACCAGGATATTTGGGTCATCAATGTAGCGTCGGAAGAATCAACCCGCCTGACACACGATGAAGGCTGGGCCTTCCAGCCCGCGTGGTCAATGGACGGGCAGCAGATTCTGTTTACCTGG